>DAOUSV010000028.1 GCA_030627065.1 Piscirickettsiaceae bacterium
CTGCCGAAAGCGACTTTAAATGTACGTAAAGTAACACCATTTTTAATCACTAGTAATTGATGTTCGGAGCGTACAACAACAAGTTCAACATTATCCAAAGCTAAAACAGAATTTGAGAATGAACAAAGCGCTATCAATAACAAATATACTGTTTTCACTTTAAACTCTCAGCCACTAAATCTCGTAACTTGATCGCGCCCAACAATTCATCATTTTCTGCCAATACCACTAAAGTTTCCACATCACGCTCTAATTGACGGTGAATAACATCGCATAAAGACTCATCACAACGCGCATAAGCAAAATGTGGATCCATGATCTCTCCAGCAGTTGGCTCAGTCACCCGTGAAAATAATTGTCGATGTGTATGTATTGGCCGATGTTCCGCTAGCAAATGATTCGTCACATTGGCAAAACCAAGGTGCCCCACCACAATACTATTCTCCACCACATAGGCATCTCGACTATGATTTTCCAACAATGTGCGTGCAACATCTTTCATCGTCGCATCTACTGAAACCACTACAGCAGCTTCGGCGTGTATTGCCATCCAATCAGTCACCACAATACTAGAAAAATCCTGCTCTATCATGGAGTAGCCTCTCCCGCCTTAAATAAGGCATAACGTGTTGCTAAAGGCCCTATTATTTCATAAATTAATGTGCTGGCTAATATAACATTGAGCACGAGTAATGCAATATTTTGAAATTCAGAAATCTGCAGCAATGAAAGTGCTAATCCTATAGCAATACCCGCCTGAGGAATAACTCCAAATCCTAAATAACGAGAAATCACCTCCGGTGCATGACTCAGTTTTGCACCGATACGAATCCCTATGAATTTACCAATAACACGAGCAAACACATAAATAATGACTAAATCAGTCACTTGTAAAAATACCGACAATTTAAAATGTGCACCAGCTAAGGTAAAGAAAATAATGAATACTAATTCTTCTAAATATTCGACGGGTGAAAATAAACGTTCACCACCTGATTTATAAACAGAACGTGCACTAAACCCTACTATTACAGCCGTTAATAAAGGCGATAAATGCCACAATTCAGATAAGCCTTGGCTCAAAAATAATGCACTTAATACCATCGGTAGTAAAAAATTTTGGTTGCGAATTTTATGCCCAAAGAAAGAAAGTAACCAACCTATAATAATTCCAAGGCCTAGGCTTCCCACTATTTCTATGCCTGAATTAATGATGGCATCACTCAGACTCAGCCCAGTTACCACAACCAGCATCACTGAAAACAGAATAATACCAAGCACATCATCCAAAGCCACCACACCTAATAATGATGTAGTTAACACCCCTTTAGCTCGATATTGATGTATTACCGCCACTGTCGTAGCTGGTGCCGTTGTTGCTGCCAATACGCCTAAAATAAGAGCAAACACCCAAACAGGACCATCAATAGCAGGTTGATAAAGATATACAGCAAATGTTACAACCAAAACAGCACCCAACGATTCACCCAGAGTGCAAAATGTAATTATTTTACCCAGACGACGTAACTGCTCCATCGTTACCGAGCCCCCAATGGTGTAAGCAATAATCGATAATGCAATATTAGTTAGCGAATGAGACCACTCAGTTATATCTAATCCTAAATAGCCACCCAACAAGTCCCCAGACCAAGTCAATCCTGCAAGTGCATACGCCGCAATATGTGGCACATTAATTCGAGATGCCAATAAACTAAATAACAAACCTGTAACCAGTAATAATCCTAATGCAAGTACAGGTGAAGCAGACATTATGTAAATAACCGAGTGATTAATGATCTGTTTTGACGAGCCATATTCTTCAATGAGGTTGGCAAATTTATATCCAACTGTATTTCTTGTTGCTCGACACTTCTTTTCATGGCTTTCATATCAGAGTTAGTGACATGCCACTTTGTGGCCATGCCAATGACATTACCTTTATCTTTCACCGGCAAAATTAGACTTTTACCATCAAAGCTTTGATTTATTCGAGTCATTGTCTGATTAAACAAAGGTTTATCACTTCCCCATAAATTAATACTCATTACACCATTATCAGATAATACACCCGCACAAGCATCAAAGAAAGCTTGTGCCCCCACACTTGCCGCCATACCTATATGGTCATAAGCGTCAACCAGTAACATATCGTAATTCACATCATCTTGATAATAACGTTGTTGCACAAACAAATAGCCATCACCTAGGTGAATGTTAAGGCGTTGTTCGTCAGCCGGCACACCAAAGTAAGCATGGGCAACATTAATGACATCTTGTCGATATTCGATGACATCAATTTCACAATCAGGAAAATTATGCAGTAAAAACTTAACCAAAGAACCGCCGCCCAAACCTACTACCAATACCTTTTTTGGGTTTGGATTTAACAGTAAGCATGCCATCATTGCCTCAGTATAAGTCAACTCTAAGGTGTGAGGTGTCCGTAAAGACATACTGCTTTGACGTGGAAAAGTACCGAAGTGCATAGACCGTGTATCACCTAAGTCAACCACCTCAATCAGGCCATCATCGGACTGTGATTGATGCACCACTAAACCGCCATAATAAAGTCGCATTATTTCTTTTTATCCGATTCAACAAATGTTGACTTTAACCAACCCCGAAGTGTTTTTACTAAAGTATCTTCCAAACCATAGAACACATGATCCGCACCTAATATCTCTCGTGCTGAATATTGCTCACTTCCTGCTCGCTTCATCATCAATTTTCTACGTTTAACCGCAGCTTTAATTCCAGCAATATCATTATCACCATAAATATCAAAAATAGGCTGCCTCATTGGGTTAAATACATTCTCTAGTGACAAAGATAATGACGGTACACCAACAAGAATAAGTGCTGAAATAGAGTCTGTAATATTACTCAATATCTCAATCGCTACATTCCCTCCCGTGCCATGCCCTAAAAATAAAATACGCTTAACATCTTTTGCCTGTAAAAAAGCCACCGCGGCACTAATACGCTGTTGATTTGATATTGATGGCAATAATTCTGATGTTTCAGATCCTTTATTTTCTTCTATCGATGTAGCCTCCGTGCTGATACTAGCTTCCGCGGTTTGTTCTATATCAGTATCAGTCGATAATAAAATTGTCGACTCTTCAGGGTAATCTAAAACAACCGTTAATGTTGACCAGCCATATTCAATCATTTTATGTCGTAATGGTGTAATTACGCCCTGACTTTCAAGTTGCGCACCACGATCATGAAAAAAGATAATTGCGCCATGTTGCTCGCCTAACGTTTCTTCAAGATAGGTTGCATCAATTTTAACGCCCGCAACATCTAACATTTGAAAGCCATCAACATCAGGCCTTATTCGTAATGAAAGATCCTTTATTTCCACAGCAACCGAGTCAACACCCTCAACTGTATCAACAACCTCATCCGTTACCGCACCAGCAATCACCACTTGCGGCAATAAACACGTTAAGACAGACCATAAACATATACTTTTAAATCCTTGCACTTATTCACCTCTCATTTATTATTCATTAAAGCTATAGAGTCAGTATAATTCAGCTCAGCTAATTTACAAATGCTGAAAAAAGACCCGGCTTACGGTAAAGTATCGGGTTGTTATTCTAAAACTATTACGGGAACCATTATGGCTGAATTTAAAATTGCTCCATCAATCCTTTCTGCAGACTTCGCTCGCTTAGGTGAAGAAGTTGATAATGCATTAGCATCAGGTGCAGATATCGTTCACTTTGACGTAATGGATAACCACTACGTACCGAACTTAACGATCGGTCCATTGGTGTGTGACGCGCTACGTAAGCATGGCATAACTCATGAAATCGATGTGCATTTAATGGTTAAACCTGTTGACCGTATTATTCCTGATTTTGCTAAAGCTGGCGCAACATTCATTACTTTTCACCCAGAAGCATCTGAACATATCGACCGCAGCTTGCAGTTAATTAAAGCTGAAGGTTGTAAAGCAGGTTTAGTATTTAACCCAGCAACTCCGCTTTCTTTAGTTGAGCATGTATTAGATAAAGTTGACCGTATTTTATTGATGTCTGTTAACCCAGGTTTCGGTGGCCAATCTTTCATTCCTCACACATTAGACAAATTACAAGAAGCACGTAAATTGATTGATGCAAGTGGCTATGACATCGACTTACAAGTTGATGGCGGCGTTAAAGTTAACAATATCCGTGAAATTGCTGAAGCTGGCGCACGTACATTCGTTGCTGGTTCTGCTTTATTTGGTGCTAAAAACCCAGATGATGCCAATATTTATGACACTGTTATGGCTGAATTCCGTGCTGAATTAGCAAAAGCAAACGTCTAATCATGTGTCGTCTTTTTCGCCATTCTAGCGTTAAAGTTAACCTAAAACTGCTCACTTACACCAGTAAGCTGCGCTTTTTAGGATAGTTTTGCCTTGGCATGACGAAAAATACTTAACATGAAATATTCTGAAACTTTAAGAATAATCAAATGATATTAAAAAAACCAGAAATGGTATTGATAGATCTAGACGGTACGCTAGTTGATAGCGTGCCTGATCTGGCTTGGTGTGTTGATGAAACCATGAAAGCATTAGACATGCCTATTCGTGGTGAAGCTAAAGTTCGCAATTGGGTGGGCAATGGTGTGCCACGCTTAATCCAGCGCGCATTAATCGACCAGCTTGATGGTGAGTGTGATGAAGCGTTATACGCACAAGCAGCTCCCATCTTTATGGCACTTTATGCTGATAATGCCAGCAAACGTAGTCAACTCTACCCATCGGTAATTGATGGCTTGAATTGGTTAAAAGATCAAGGCATTCGCATCGGCTGTGTCACTAATAAAGATGAACAATTCACTTTGAAAATTCTTAAAGATTTAGGTCTATTTGATTTCTTTGAGATTGTCATTAGTGGTGATACTTTGCCATTGAAGAAACCTGATCCAGCGCCTTTATTACATGGCGCAACATTCTTCAATATTAAACCTGAAAACGCCATGATGATTGGTGATTCTATCAGTGATGTTAAAGCTTCTCGCGCCGCAGGCTTCTCGATAGTCTGCATGAGTTATGGCTATAATCATGGTGTTGATATTCACACAGCTAATCCTGATGTGGTGATTGACTCCTTCGCAGAGTTAGCTAACGTAATTAAACACTCATGAATCAAGCTGAATTTGACCTGTTAGCCGAGCAAGGCTACAACCGTATTCCTGTTGCTCGTGAAGTCTTAGCTGATTTAGATACGCCATTAAGTACCTACCTAAAACTGGCAGATGCACCCTATTCTTACCTTCTTGAATCAGTTCAAGGCGGTGAAAAATGGGGTCGCTATTCAATTATTGGCCTACCTTGTGATACCGTTGTTCGTATTACCGGCCAAGATATTGAAGTAAAACATGAAGGAAAAGTGATTGAGGCAACAACGTCTGACGATCCTTTATCATGGATAGAAGACTTCAAGTCTCAATATAAAGTGCCCGACTTAGATGATTTACCGCGTTTTAATGGTGGTCTTGTCGGCTATTTTGGCTATGACACTGTTCGTTATGTAGAGCCACGCTTAGGTGATTGCCTAAATCCAGATCCACTCGGCACGCCTGATATTTTGTTAATGGTTTCAAATGATATTATCGTCTTTGATAATCTAAGCGGTCGCCTGTTCTTAATCGTTCACGCTGATCCTAGCGCTGATAATGCCTTTGACAATGCACAAAAGAGTTTAGATTCATTAACCTCTTTACTTCGCACATCAACACCTAGCTATAGCTCATCGAATAAAGGTAAAACAGTCAACGAAGAAGACTTTGTTTCAGGTTTCACTCATGATGGTTTTATCGACGCAGTAGAAAAAGCAAAACAATACATTACTGATGGCGACATCATGCAAGTGGTGCTATCACAACGCTTATCTATTCCGTTTTCAGCACAAGCTATGGATTTATATCGTGCACTTCGCACCTTAAACCCATCACCTTATATGTATTATCTCAACCTTGAAGACTTCCATATTGTTGGCTCGTCACCAGAGATCTTAGTCCGCATGGAAGATGATGAAGTGACTGTTCGACCAATTGCAGGCACTCGACCACGCGGAAAAACAGAAGAAGAAGATAAGGCCTTAGAACAAGACTTATTATCTGACCCCAAAGAACTCGCCGAACACTTAATGTTAATTGATTTAGGTCGTAATGATGCGGGCCGCGTTAGCCAAATAGGTACGGTAAAACTCACAACAAAAATGATTGTAGAACGTTACTCTCATGTGATGCATATCGTATCCAATGTCACCGGAAAAGTGGTGCCTAATATGACCTGCATTGATGCATTACGAGCCACATTTCCTGCGGGAACCGTAAGCGGCGCGGCAAAAGTACGAGCCATGGAAATTATCGATGAATTAGAACCTGTTAAACGTGGTATTTATGCCGGAGCAGTCGGTTATTTATCATGGTCGGGTAATATGGATACCGCGATTGCTATTCGTACCGCGGTAATTAAAGATAAGACCCTACACATTCAAGCTGGCGCAGGCATTGTCTATGATTCTGTACCAGAAATGGAATGGCTAGAAACAATGAATAAAGCACGCGCTGTTTTTCGCGCTGTCGCCATGGCTGAATCGGGCCTAGACGTTTCTAATCAGTCCCAACATAAGTAGAACCCAGTTATGTTATTAATGATCGACAATTATGATTCCTTCACTTATAACCTCGTCCAGTACTTTGGTGAGCTAGGTGCGGATGTACAAGTGCACCGTAATGACAAAATTACGATTGCTGAAATTGAGGCATTAAATCCTGACCACATTGTAATTTCACCTGGGCCTTGCACACCAAATGAAGCAGGTATTTCTCTTGAGGTGATAAAACACTTTGCAGGTAAAAAACCGCTGTTAGGTGTTTGTCTTGGTCATCAATCTATTGGTCAGGCCTTTGGTGGCGACATTATTCATGCACGTAAAATTATGCATGGTAAAACCTCTCCTATTTATCACAATAATGGCAGCGTATTCAAAGCGCTTAACAACCCTGTTACCGCAACCCGTTATCATTCTTTAGTGATTGATAAAGAAACATTGCCGGATTGTTTTGAAATCACTGCTTGGACTCAAAATGAAGATGGCAGCATGGATGAAATAATGGGGATTCAACATAAAACATTGCCGATTGAAGGTGTGCAATTTCACCCTGAATCTATTTTGACTGAACAAGGTCACGCCTTGTTGAAAAACTTTATTGATCGTTAATTATGAATTTACCTAATGCTATAAAAGCGGTGATTGCTCAACAAGACTTATCAACTGACGATATGTCTTCAGTAATGCAACTCATTATGACTGGCGAAGCAACACCGGCTCAAATTGGGGGCTTCTTAGTCGGTTTACAAATGAAAGGTGAAACAGTCACCGAAATAGCAGCTGCTGCTAAAGTAATGCGTAGTCTTGCCACCCCCGTTGAAATTGCCGGTAATCATATTGTTGATACCTGTGGTACTGGTGGTGATGGCGCAAGCACCTTTAATGTATCAACCGCGAGTGCCTTTGTGGTCGCCGCTGCCGGTGCAAAAGTAGCTAAACACGGTAACCGTTCTATTAGTAGTAGCTCAGGCAGTGCTGATGTTTTAGAAGCGGCTGGCGTCAATTTAGACATCACGCCTGAACACGTTAAACATTGTGTTGATACCGTCAATATTGGTTTTATGTTTGCTCAAAAACATCATGGGGCGATGAAGTTTGCCATTGGCCCTCGTCGTGAAATGGCAGTACGTACACTTTTCAACCTACTTGGCCCTTTAACTAATCCTGCACAAGCACCTAATCAAGTATTGGGCGTGTTTGATAAGCAATGGGTTGAGCCTATGGCACGTGTTTTAAAAGAACTAGGTAGTGATCATGTATTGGTCGTTCATGCTGATGATGGGCTTGATGAAGTAAGCATTGGCTCAGCAACTAGCGTTTCCGAGCTTAAAAATGGTGTTATTTCAAACTATACTATCCAACCTGAAGACTTTGGCTTGCAACGCTGTAATATTGAACAATTAGCAGTAAGTAATGCACAAGAAAGTCTAAACATCATTAAAGATCTATTTGCAGGCAAACAAGGCGGCGCACGCGACATCGTTGTTCTTAATGCTGGCGCAGCTATTTATGCTGCAGGTCTTGCTGATAACTTAGCTGACGGTATAAAGTTAGCACAAACTCATATTGATAATGGTGGTGCTCAAGCTAAACTTGATGCTCTTATCATTTGTAGTAACTCATAAATTAAAGAATTAAACATGGCTAATACTCCTGATATTTTAAAAAAAATCATTCAACGTAAATTTGAAGAAGTTAATGAGCGAAAAGAAAAAGTCACTCAACAGCAATTAATTGGCGTTGCTGAAAAAGCAGATACACCTCGCGGTTTTGTTGCGGCTATTGAAGCCAAAATTAATGCAGGTGAAGCCGCGGTTATTGCTGAAATTAAGAAAGCATCACCAAGCAAAGGTTTATTACGTGAAAACTTTATCCCTGCTGAAATAGCCAAAAGCTATGAACAACATGGTGCGGCTTGCTTATCAGTATTAACTGATCATGATTTCTTCCAAGGCCATGAGTTCTACTTGCAAGAAGCACGCGAAGCTTGCTCACTTCCTGTTATTCGTAAAGACTTTATTATCGATCCGTATCAAGTATTTGAGGCCCGGGCTATTAGTGCCGATGCGATTTTATTGATTGTATCTGCTCTGAATGATGAGCAATTACTTGATCTTAGTGATCTTGCAATGCAATTAGATATGGATGTATTAGTTGAAGTGCATGATTTGGCAGAACTAGAACGTGCACTTTTATTGAACTTGCCATTAATTGGTATCAATAACCGTAACCTAAGCACCTTTGAAACCAGCTTAGATACAACACTAGATCTATTAGGTCGGATCCCTGAAGGTCATACAGTGATCACTGAAAGTGGTATTCACTTGCCTGCGGATGTTGCCTTAATGCGCGAACATCATGTTAATGGATTTTTAGTCGGTGAAACCTTTATGCGTGCTGAAGATCCAGGTAAGAAATTAAGCGAACTATTTAATTGAGACCTTTGCACGAGTCGTCTTTTCTACCATACCTGCGTTTAAAATAGTCTCAAAATGCTCATTTGCATTAGTAAACTGCACTTTTTCGACTATTTTTGCCTTGTTATCACAAAAAATACTTATCCAGCATAAGCTCTCAAGTATTTCCACGATGTGCATCGTCATAAACAATCATCGTTTTTCCGTGAGCCCATAAAACACCTTGTTCCTGAAGATCTTTTAATACGCGTCCAGCCATTTCACGTGAACAACCTACCATTCGACTGATCTCTTGTCGTGTCACTTTAATTTGCTTGCCTTCTTCATGATGCATAGCATCCGGCTGTGCCGCCAATTCATGTAATGCAGCTTCTACGCGTCCCGCCACATCCAAAAACACCATATCACCGGCTTTACGTGTGGCTAATACTAAACGTTTTGCCATCTGCTCGGCAAGGTGTTGCAATAAGCTAGGATAGCACTCCTTAAGATCGGTACCCGCTAATAACTTTATTTGTTGGTAACTGATTTCTTCTGTTTTGCAATCAGTTCTAGCTCGAATGGTTACGCTACGTTCAGCGACATCTAAAAACAAACCAATTTCACCCAAGAAATCACCTTGACTCAAATTAGCAAGAATAAGTTCTTCACCATCTTCATTTTCCATGCTGATAGAAACCGAGCCTTCACGTAAATAAAATAACGTATCTGCCCGATCACCTGGACGAATCAAAATAGATTTTGCCGGATAGTGCTTGCTATGACAGCAACGAAAAAAATCTGCTAATTCTGTTTCTATTTTTTTATACTTCACATAATCCATCTAGGGTTCCTATTCTTTCAAAACAGCCTACCCTATTAGGGTCAAGATGTTTTTTTAAAATATAGTCATTATATTTGAGAGATAATGGAGGTTAAATCAATCCAATACTACTAATTTATACTTGTTAAAAAGAGACTTAAATATTTCTGTATAACGGCTGAAATTAAATCTAATCCTTCAAGCGTTCTTCAATTTCTATACTAAAGCGGGGTTGATGCTAGATTAGCAGTTTCTAATGAGCGTTGTCCACTTCAATCGTAACTATTGGGGGGCTTAATCGTCCGCTAATTCCTAACATAGAACAAGATTTTTCTTCATTGTAATATCCGTTGGATAAATAGCTTGCCCCTCTTGCGCAATAGAACAAGCACGCTCAAATTCATTTAGAAAAACATAAGCGCGAACAATTAAACGATAAGTAAAAATATGTGGATTATATTTAATTTCATTCTGTCCCCATTCCGCAAACAATCTGTAGTGGTCAACTATTCTCGGACACTAAACAAGTTTTTTCTTCAGCAATAGCTGGAGCCAAACCGTGATTGAATGAACGGGGTCGTTGATAATTATAGTACCCCATCAAGTAACTTCCTATATCTGATTTTGCTTCCTTTAAGCTTATGTAGCCGATAGTCGGGATCCATTCTGTTTTTAAACTTCTAAAAACACGCTCCATAGGTGCGTTGACACTCCTATGTCAACAAAGGAGCGTCAATAGTGTTATGGAAGGATTTTTAGAAGTTTAAAATCAGAACGTCTTAACCATTTAACCTTTATCAATCATGATACAGTTTGTCACACAGTAGAAAGTTATCTTCATTTTTACAATTACAGGTGATTACATTCAATGCTTGGTTATATTATGCCAGCACAAAAAATGGCACAATTAAAAAAAGCGGCTTAATTTTTATGCATTAATACTTGACCGCTTCACTCACTATCTTTGGTGTATTCATAGCCATCAATGAGTGTCACGATTTTAATATCAGCACCTAAAATGGAGGCAAACTGACCAAAGGCTTTTAATACTTCTTGCCGACTTAATCTATCTAAACTTTCTACAATCAGGACCGAGTCGGGAGCAATATCACCGTTATTCACTTTTTAGTGAGCTACCTTTAGCTTAGCGGTTGCTGAAAAAGAGGGTGTACTATTAATGTACTAAATTAGCCACATAATGGAATACTATCACTCAAAATAATCACTGATAATAAACTAAACCAACTTAGTGCAAGCTAATATGGCAAAATTAACGTTATTTCATCAAATATCGGACACGTTTTACATGAAAGCAAGAATCAAATGGGTTGAAGATTTACAGTTCGTCGGCGAATCGGGAACCGGCCACACCATTGTTATGGATGGTCCTGAAAAACTAGGTGGTCATGGTACAGGTATGCGCCCAATGGAATTATTACTGCTCGGAATGGGCGGATGCACATCATTTGATATGGTACAAATGCTGAAAAAAGGTCGCCAAGATATCCGTGACTGTGTGGTCGAAATTGACAGCGAACGCAGTGATGAAATCCCTAAAGTATTTACGAAAATCCATGTCCGTTACACCATCACAGGTAAAAATGTAAAAGAAGCTCAAGTTAAACGTGCGGTTGAACTATCTACTGAGAAATATTGCTCAGCGTCATTAATGCTCGCTAAAACAGCAGAAATTACTCACGAATACGAGATTATCGATGTCGACTAATGACTTAAATGAAAACCAGAAAATCTTTGACCGAATTGAGCAAAGCTATCTTGCAACATGGTGTAGATTCCATCCGGAATCAGCATTAGAGGCAGGCATTGAAGATCATGCTGGTAAATTAACACCTCATGATGATGAATCAATTGGCATTCAAATTGTGTTGAATGAAAAATGCCTTGCCGCATTAGATGAAGTTAATACGAAAGAATTAGATTCTGATCGTTTAATTAACTATCAGGTCTTACATGGTTGTGCCGAATTAGAACATCATAACTTGATGGATCATGATTGGCGACACCGTGACCCAACTCGCTTTTTACCTATAAATGCACTGCATCAATTAACGATTAGACCGGTAGAAAACTTTCGCCAAGCATTAAAAAGTCGCTTAACCGCAATCCCCAATCATTTTCGTGATGCTAAAAACTATCTAACTGCCGCACCTGAAGTTATCCCTAGAGTTTGGTTAGAAATGGCATTAGCAGAAGCGGAAGCCGGCATAGATTATTGCCACCAGATGCACCATCACCCTTTAATTCATCAAGCACTGAATAAAGATGATGAATTAGAACAAGCCATTGCTAGTGCCACAAAAGCATTAGAAGGATTTGTACAAACATTAAAGCGACTACAAACTAAAGCCGAAGGCAACTTTGCCTGTGGTAGTCGCCATTTTGATCGCTTATTACAATCTCAACACTTTTTACCGATTAATTCGCAGAAGCTCCATCAGTTTGGTCAACAATTATTCGATAAAACCAAGAAAGACCTTAATGATGCATTAGCTAATAGCACTATCAGCTTAGATGAAGTTCAGCAGCAACATCCAAGTTCTGACCAATTGTTAGCAACGTATCAACAAGAGATGCAAGCTGCAGAAGACTTTTTACGTCAGCATGATTTAGTAACATTACCTGAAACACAATCACTAAAAGTCATCTACACACCGGAATTTTTACAACATCAAATTCCTTTTGCCGCTTATCTTGATCCTAGCATTGCCGATCTCAAGCAAACAGGTTATTACTATGTCACGCCAAGCAGTAATGATGCAGAACTAAGCGAGCATAACTTTGCCGCCATCAGCCAAACTAGTGTGCACGAAGCATGGCCAGGACATCATCTACAATTTGTCACTGCGAATCAATCGGCACAAGGCAATGCCTTAATTCGTCGCCTTAATCCAAGTGCCACACTTTATGAAGGTTGGGCGCTTTATTGTGAACAAATGATGTTAGAGCAAGGCTTTGAACGTCATCAAGGTCAAAAGATCATCATGCTTCGTGATCGCTTATGGCGCGCCTTACGTATTATGATTGATGTTGAAATTCAAACTCAAGGCTTATCACTTGAAAGTGCCGCCACTAAAATGGTAGATGCGCTTGGCTTTAGCCACAATCAAGCAATGGGCGA
>DAOUSV010000163.1 GCA_030627065.1 Piscirickettsiaceae bacterium
TCCGTGGGAATTAGAACGTCCTGAATTTACGCAACATATCAAATTCGGTGGTCATACTGAATTTCGTAAAGATAATAATGGCGACTTACAAGTACATTGGGTCAATACTAACGATGTTCTTGCTGTGCCATATGACTTACCGATCCCAGGTTATCAAAATGGCACGGTAAACAAACTACGTTTATGGAAAGCCGCAGCAACCGATGAATTTAATCTTGAAGACTTTAATGCAGGCTCATACACCGAAGCAGTTGCCTCAAAAAATGAAGCTGAAAACATCAGTATGGTGTTATACCCTAATGACACCAGTGAAAACGGTAAAGAGCTTCGTCTTCGTCAGCAATATTTCTTAGCATCTTCAAGCTTGCAAGATATTCTCGATCACTGGGTTACCAATAACGGTGAAAACTTCGACAATTTTGCGGACAAAAATGTATTCCAATTAAATGATACTCATCCAACCGTAGCCGTTGCCGAGTTAATGCGTCTGCTTATGGATGAACACACTTTAAGTTGGGATAACGCTTGGGCGATTACAAGCAAAACATTAGCTTACACTAACCACACATTGCTACCAGAAGCTTTAGAACGCTGGCCTGTACATATGTTTGGCCGTTTACTACCGCGTGTTTTAGAAATTATTTATGAAATTAATGCACGATTCTTAAGTGAAGTAGCACGTCGCTGGCCGGGTGATAAAGCTCGCCTGACTCGCATGTCTATTATTGAAGAAGGCCACCAGCAACAAGTGCGTATGGCGCACCTTGCTATCGTCGGTAGTTTTTCTGTTAATGGTGTTGCCGCATTGCACTCTGAATTATTACAAAAAGGTTTGTTCCATGATTTTTATGAATTATGGCCTAACAAATTCAATAATAAAACAAACGGTGTCACACAACGTCGCTGGATGGCATGGTGTAACCCAGAATTAAGTGAACTCATTACAGACACAATTAGTGACAAATGGATCACCGAGCTAAGTCAACTAGAAAATCTTACTCCTTATGCCAAAAGCCCTGCATTTCAACTGCGTTGGGATCAAGCCAAAATAGCAAACAAACAACGTCTTGCTGATTTAGTAAAACAAAGCTGTGGCGTTACTTTTGGCACAGATGCTATGTTTGATATTCAAGTGAAACGAATTCATGAATACAAACGTCAATTATTGAACGTTTTACACGTTATCCATCTTTATGACCGCATCAAACGTGGTGATACAGAAGGCATTGCAAAACGTTGCGTTCTATTCGGTGGTAAAGCAGCACCCGGCTATGCCATGGCAAAAGACATTATCAAACTCATTAATAATGTTGCTGACGTTGTCAATAATGACTCAGATATCGGCGACTTATTAAAAGTAGTCTTTTTACCTAATTACCAAGTCTCCGCGATGGAAGTTATTTGTCCTGCCGCTGATTTATCAGAACAAGTATCAACCGCCGGTAAAGAAGCATCTGGTACGGGTAATATGAAATTCATGATGAATGGCGCGATTACTATCGGCACGCTTGATGGTGCCAATATCGAGATATTAGAAGAAGTCGGCGACGATAACTTCTTCCTATTTGGCTTAACCGAGCAAGAAGTAGTCGATCAACAATCAAGCTACAATCCTCGCGCCATAATTGCACAAGATAAAGACTTGAAACGCGTAATGAACTTACTAGAAGGCGGTCACTTCAATCAATTTGAACCTAACCGTTTTGGCAATGTGATTAATGCCCTAACGAGCCACAATGACCCATGGATGACCATTGCTGATTTCCGTAGCTATATTGATGCTCAACATCAAGCAGGCCTCGCATATCAAGATAAAACCCGCTGGTTAGAAATGAGTATTCTCAATACCGCATACAGTGGCAAGTTCTCAACTGATCGCACGATGAATGAATACAATGATGATATTTGGAAGCTTGAAAAGGTTGCTCCAAAACAATCGTAAGAGTGAGACTCATAGCATGATTACCGAATAAATATCGGTAGTCATGCTAAATATTACACATCAACAAAAGTAACTAGCAGTGTCAAAACAAAGCCCGTATACTTTCAATCTTTTACGATCTCTCATTCGCAAAAGAAACATCAAATATGCGCCTGTAGCTCAGTTGGATAGAGTACCAGTTTCCGAAACTGGGGGTCACAGGTTCGATTCCTGTCAGGCGCACCACTTTCTACCTGCACTACTCTTATCATTTAGCTCTCTATCCTTAGCCGATAAACCTCATTGGCAATCTTCTGATTATATAATTGATAGTTTCACAGATATTGCTCTCAACAATGAGTATTCAGTAAAAGTTAGTCAAATAAGAAAGTGGAATAAACCTATTTTTTATACTGTAAACATCGAGTAGCCGATAAAAGCCTTCATCAACAACTTACAAAAGGCTAGTTGACTCATCTTGCTTTAATTACAGGTGTGGATATATCCCCTGCGAAATCAGAACATCAAATAAACCTGACCATTATATTTTCGACAGAAAAACGTCTTGCTCAAGAATTGAAACAAGACTTTTTATTGAAAGATGATAAGCAAATATTAGAGCTTACTCATCATGGTGTTTGTTTAGCTAACTTTTCACTATCACCAGATAGCAGTATTAAACACGCTACCATTATTATCCCCGTTGATCGCGCTCGTGCGCATGGCAAATTATTATCTTGTGTTGTAGAAGAGTTGACACAAATAATGGGCTTGCCAAATGACTCTGATAAAGTATTTCCATCTATCTTTAATGATAAATCTCATGATGATTTCTTATCTGGTCTTGACTATGTCTTATTAAAACTGCTCTATCACCCCCGCATTAAAATAGGCATGAACCTTACACAGGTAAGAAAACAGCTTCATAACATTCTTTTAGCCAATGACTTTCAACGGCTTATTGAAAACTCAGAATACTTGGTGCAGAAGCAAAGCTTGGCCAACTTACTCAATTAAATAGGGCAATATATTCCAGGCAAAAAAAAGACCCAATAAAGGGCCTTTTCTATAAAGATTATTTTGTTACTATTACTTGTTCACAACAAAATCGACACGACGATTCGCTGATTGGCCGGCTGCTGTATCATTACTTGCAACTGGAGTTGACTCACCCATACCTACTGGAACAAGACTGTTAGCATCAACACCTCGGGCAACTAAATATGCAATAACAGACTCAGCACGCGCTTGTGACAATGTCATATTGTAAGCATCTGAACCACGACTATCTGTATGGCCTTCAACTCGAACCTCAATTACATTATCAGTTTGCTTAAGAAGTGTTACCGCTTGCTCTAAAATATCTTTAGAATCCGTAGTTAATACGGCTTTATTAGTCGCAAAATTAACACCTGTTAAAGACAGTAATTTTTCACCCGGAAGCGGACAACCATCTGTATCAACAATGGTACCTAACGGTGTAGAAGGACACATATCTTGATAATCAGCAACGCCATCTTTATCGCTATCTAATGCACAGCCCACACGGTCAACTACAACACCTTCTGGTGTGCCAGCACACATATCAATACCATCAACAACGCCATCACGATCGGTATCAAATGCACAACCTTGCGCATCTAATAAAGCGCCTGCAGGCGGTGTTTCAGTACAAACGGCAGTAACTGGCTCTACAGCGACAGCGTCATCACCATCTTGGCAAAGTAATAATGCTAAACCAGCTCCGACTAATGCTGCAGGCACAGTAGCTTGACCACCATCAACAGCAATGCCTGTGACAACACCAGCGGCTAATCCACCCGCTATTGCACAAAACAGATTATCTTGTTGCACTTGCTTAGTGGGCCCTGCACAACCTGCCAATAA
>DAOUSV010000079.1 GCA_030627065.1 Piscirickettsiaceae bacterium
AGCAGGGCAAAATAAACTTTATTTAGAAAAGCAATTAAATGATTTTAAAAGTGGTAAACGTCAAATAGAGCCAATGAATGAAATTGCAGCCACGTTAACAGCTACTGAAATTACAGCGCTGGCAGTGTATTTCAAAGAACAACCTATAAAATCTCATCGTATACGTAATAGTAGTAAAGATCTTGCCGCAGTTGGAAAATACATATTCAATAAAGGCAATCAGTATTCAGGCATTGCTGCTTGTGCAAGTTGTCATGGTGAAAATGGTGAAGGTACCGAGTTACGCCCACGTTTAGCTGGCCAGCATAAACGTTATGTTTCAGTGCAATTACATGAGTTTACCAAGCGAACTCGGTCAAATGACAATGCAATTATGTATTCCATTGCCGAAAAAATGACTGAATTAGAGATTGAAGCTGTAGCTCTTTACGTAAGTGGCTTATAAAGTATTGTTCTGAATTTTTATAATTAATGACCTTGAGCTATATCATCTCAACATCTTAATGTTACTAGAGCTCATTGGGTCAATCGTAAATACAGTTGAGGCAATTTTTTAGGCAGTTCTTCTGCTTTTTTTATTAAAACATAGGCATTCTTACCAAATAAATAGGGTAAATAATCCTCCGCTTTGTCATCAATAGTGACGCAGAAGGGTTGTAGACCTTTTTTCTCCGCTTCTAGTATGGCTTGTCGCGTATCTTCAATACCATATCGCCCTTCATATTTATCCAAATCATTGGGCTTGCCATCAGTAAGAATCAATAATAGTTTCTGAGTAGATGCCTCTTTTTCCAGAAGTTGAGTGGCATGGCGTATTGCCGCACCCATTCGTGTGTAATATCCGGGGCGAATTGCTTGAATATGTCCACGCACATCATTGTTATATGTTTGGTCAAATTCTTTAATATTATAAAAGCGGACATGGCTACGATTACGTGATGAGAAGCCATGTAGAGCAAAACGATCACCTGTTGTATTCAACGCTTCTGAGAATAAATATAAGGCATCACGAATCACATCAATCACACGAGATGTATTGTTAATATGGGCATCGGTAGAAAGCGATAGATCAGCAAGCAATAAGCAAGACAAGTCACGAGTATCATTACGTAGGTCACGATAAACGGGTGTGTCACTATTGACCACGCCATGTTTGCGATCAGTTAGGAAGTTAATATAATTTTCTAAATCAAGTTCACTGCCTTCTGTTTGTCGGCTAAGCCAGTGGCGTTGTGGACGTAAGATCTCAAATTGACGGCGTATTTTTCGTGCCTGAGCACGTAGTTTATCTGGCAACTCTGATGGCTCAGTATCTCGTGATTTCATTGGAATAAGACGACAGTGATCTTTTTGTAGAACTTGTTTTTTATAATCCCATTCATCGATGGGAATACCTTCTCCTAATACTATGTCATCATATTGGCTAGACGGTAAATCTAAATCAAGTTTGATCTTGCTAGCCGTAGTTTCACTATCTTGGGCAACGGTGATATTGTCCATATCTTCTGCTGTTTGCATAGCATCATCGTCATCATCATCGGTACTTGTCCGATCTACCTTGCTGTATTCGCCCCAGCTCCAGAGGCTTTCAAGCCGAAAACTCATCAAGCCATCATTGCCTTCAGGCATATCGGTACGATTACCTTGTTTACGTTTAGATTGTTTTTTCTGATCTTTTTTAGCTTGTGGTGCATCTTCAAGATCTGGATCGGCTGGTGGTTTATTATCCTTAAACTCAATCGCTGGTGGAGAAGGATGCAACCAAAGCTTAACCGGCTGTGGGGGGCGTTTGGCATATTCTAAATGTATTTTTATTGCTGGATCGAGCAATGCATCACGAATAGCAATCTCTTGTTTAGCTTCACGTTCAGTTAAGTTCTTAGGATTAGGTCGTTGCAGAATATGAGCTTCAACCAATGCGAGATAACGTGATTTTAAACCGGGCCAGAGTATCAATATTTGTTGTGTTCGATATTGATTTCGACTTATCCAATCACCTTGCTCAACAGTGATAACCGATAATGCCGTTAGCCATAAATAAAGATCACGATTTAACTGCTTGGAAGGAAATAGGGCGATGCTAGTGGGTAGTCTGAGTGTTTCTTCATCTCGCCATGCATATTGTGTTTTATCGCCCATGCCTGCAATACGTTGTATTAATGAACGCTTGGCATAGACATCAGAATCGGTTGCATTCTCAACACGCAATCCACCTTCGCCACCTAATGCCCGGAAGAAGATCCCGATAGTACGGCGTACATCATCAAGACTAACGGCGGCATCGGGATAATGCTTGATTGCACGATTAGTAATAAAGTTATGCCATGTCGAACCAACGATTTCTTCTAACATACAAGCATCTCTAAAGTGGTGACCAATCTGGTGGTAGCCACATCATCATAAATACACAAAAGATAACAAGAGCTACAAACCAATATATAAACGTGTGTTCACGTTGTGTGCCGTGATTTGGGGGCAGGGGAATACCACAGTGTGAGCAGTTTTTATCGTCTTCTTTTACGATGCCATTACAATGTGAGCATGTTAAGACTCTCATTTAATCAATTTACCAATTAGAGGATAGGTAAAGTCCAAGCCTTGTACTGCTCTGGAAAAGGCAAACAGCCCTGCGGCCAAACACAGCGGTACAACAAGCATAAAATAAAACTCTAAAGATAGTAATGCGGTGAGAGATGCATAACCATCGGTTTGAATAATCATGATATTAATACCAGCAAAAATACTGCTAGTAAGGGTGCTGGCAAATAGGCTTTGTTTTATATGTTGTTGGCTTATTGTCGATGCCTGCTTATATTTTATAAAGCACAGTAGCCATAATGCCAAGTAGAACACGCCAACAAAGAGTAAATTAGCAATGAAAAAAGCTTGGGCAAACGAGCCTGTATGATCATTTTTTATTTGCGTCATACTAAGCGACGACAATTTTTGCTTTAACGACTTCCATTAAGGCTTCGATAGTATCTTCATCATCACTTAACGGTTCAATAATGGCGGCTCGACAGGCTTCGATGGGGTCTAATCCTGATTTAATTAAGGTGGCGGCATACACCAATAAACGGGTTGATGCCGACTCTTCTAAATCATGATCTTTCAGTGCTCGCAGGGCATGGGCGATTTCAATTAATTGGCTTGATGTCTCAATATCAATACTGGTTTCTTGTTGAATGATCTTGGTTTCTGTTGCAATATCAGGATAATCAAAACGCATAGCTAGAAAACGCTGGCGGGTCGAGGGTTTCATGCCTTTTAATAGATTCTGATAACCCGGATTATATGACACAACTAGCATAAATTGAGGCGGTGCTTTTAATACTTCACCAGTACGCTCAATCGGCAAGATTCGGCGATCATCAGATAAGGGATGTAAAACAACGGTAGTATCTTTACGTGCTTCAACCACTTCATCTAAATAACAAATTGCACCTTCACGCACGGCTTTGCTAAGCGGTCCATCATGCCAATAGGTTTCACCATCACCAATTAAATGGCGACCAACTAAGTCTGCCGCCGTTAAATCATCGTGACAAGCAATGGTATATAAAGGTCGTCCTAATTTAGCTGCCATATGTTCAATAAAACGTGTTTTACCACAACCTGTCGGTCCTTTAATTAATAATGGCAGTTGATTGTTATAGGCATGTTCAAACAGAGCAACTTCATTGCCTTGTTGTTGATAATAAGGAATATCGGATGTTTGGCTCATTTTATTTCTCTTAATCTGGGGTTGATGTTGCATCATAGCCATGCATTAGGGCAAATTGTGCAGTTATCATATCCATTGAGTTTACATGACTGCTAAACCAGTTTGGCCATGAAGTGAATACATAATCATATACGGCTGCAATGTTATGGTTATTTTTCCATGCATTTACCATATTTTCCATTTCTTTTAAAATACTACTATGCTCAGCTGAATGAACAGAATACATTGGAAATCTTATATCCATCATCAATAAATTTTCACGAGAAAAGTGAGATCTAGTGTGTTCAAGCCAATGATCTAAGGCGTCTGTTAACTGCTCTATTTTATTATTATTTTGTTGATGTTCGCAGATGGTCTCACCCAGTGTTTCAACCATTCCAATTTCTTCAAAATGGGTTTTGTTCATAAAATCAAGGGCGACTTCAGGAATAGAATTAACTCTTAAAATTGTTTTTGTTGTCATTTAATTAGATACTTATCATATAAGTAATTGCAATGGCAAAGCAGATAGTGCCCAACCAGCCATACATAATCACTTTCCATAAAAGCGAAACGTCTTTTAACTCCATAAATTCACGGATAATCAATCCACCTTTAATCATTGCCGTTAATAATAAAAACAGCACAACCATTACACCATTATATGACTGTTCACCAATAAAGTAGGTGGACAGTGTTAAAACTATCATCAGGAGCCAAATAGATTGACTACTTCTCATCGAATTATATAGACCAATGGAAATAGAATTATCCAAACTAAATCAACCATATGCCAATAAGATGCACCTGTTTCGACACCAGTATGATTTTGAGCGTTATAAGCACCACGCTTTGCTTTTATCACTATGGCAAAGAGAATAGTCATACCCAAAATTACATGTAGAAAATGAAATAGAGTGAGTGATAAATAGAACATATAAAAGATATTAGTTTCTAAATTAATACCTGCTGAAAACTTATCATAATATTCAAATGATTTTAAAACTAAAAAACCAGTACCGCCAGCAAGTCCAGCATAAAGCCAGTTAATGCAACCTTGAATATTATTTTTTCGTATTGCTTGAACCGCATGTACTACAAAATAACTTGATGTGATGAGTAATAAGGTATTGGCGACGCCAATCTCACGGTTGAGTGTGAGTTGATAATGATTAAATAACTCAATATTTTGCATTCGCATCACGGCATACGTAATAAAGAAAATACCAAAGACCAATAGCTCCATAAAAATGAATAGCCAAATAGCTAAATCACCAGGGAGGAGTTTGGGTTCTGTATTAAGAGTATTTGTTGTCACGTTAGCCATTGTTTTATTTTAATGAGACTCTATTTTGACGTTTTTAAATCATTAGCGCCTTGATCGGTATCAAGTCATTTCGATAAAAATGATGCAGTTAATTTCTTTCCTGTCCACGACCTCACCATTGTCCAGGTTGCAAACAATATGAATAAGGCATGTACGAAAACAAAGTAAGAAATAACAAAAACCCAAGTCCAAGGAGAGTCAAAGCCGCTCCAAGTAATGATTAATGCGTTTACTAAAATCAAGGTGAGCCCAGCAAAGATATTGGTTTTTATCCCGATGACTGCATAATAATGAGCAATGCTATGGGACTCAGTTTTCCGTACTAAGAAAAGTAACAAAACAAAGCCGATACCAGGTAAAAATGTCAGGTTTAATAATGAAAATAAAGCTGCCTTTGCTGCTTGTTTTAATTGTAATTCATTAATGTCCACTTTCCTTCTCCTCAAAAAAATATACCGCCGATTAAGGCGGTATATTCTCAATATGCTGGAACTTTATTGACGACTATTCAACATCTACCGCTTCTGGCCCTTTTGCAAAGAAGCTGTAAATATAAAGGAATAAACCATAAAGGAAAGTAAACCCAGCCACTTCACGTGCCCAGTAGAAGTGTGCAATCCTATCTTGAACTACCATGAATGGTAATGGATCAGCAGAGTAACGTTGTAGATACACTTGCATAATACCTGCACCAGTCAATAACAAGGTAATAAATACCATTGAAATAGTCATGATCCAAAATGATCTTATCTCATGTTTCTGAGCATTAACGTTAGCCGCCTTCTGGCCACGCATTAATGGCATAGAATACGAAATCATTGTTAATACAACCATGACATAAGCACCATAAAAGGCCATATGCCCATGTGCCGCAGTAATTTGCGTACCATGAGTATAGAAATTAACCGGAGCTAATGTGTGTAAGAAACCCCATACACCCGCGCCTAAGAATGCCATTACTGCCGTACCTAGTGCCCATAAAACAGCCGCTTTATTAGGATGATCACGACGACGTTTATTAACAACGTTGAAAGCAAACAATGTCATCATAAAGAATGGAATTGGCTCTAATGCTGAGAATATTGAACCCAGCCATTGCCAATAATCAGGCGTTCCAATCCAGAAGAAATGATGTCCTGTCCCGATTAAACCTGAAATCAATGCCATTGCAATGATGATGTATAACCATTTTTCGATAACTTCACGATCAACGCCAGTCACTTTGATTAATACATAAGCAAGCAATGATGCCATGATTAATTCCCAAACACCTTCAACCCATAGATGAACAACAAACCACCAGAAGTATTTATCTAATACGATGTTATCAGGATTGTAGAAAGAGAATAGGAAGAACACTGCCAAGCCAACTAAGCCCGTTAGTAACACGACATTAATAACCGTTTTACGACCAGTTAGTATTGTCATACCAATATTGAAGACAAAGGCCAGTGCAACAATAACAATGCCTATTTTGGTAACTGTCGGTTGCTCTAAGAACTCTCGCCCCATTGTTGGCAATAACTCATTCATAGTAAGTTCGGCTAATCGTGCATAAGGTACTAGTAAGTAACCTAATATAGTCAACACGCCTGCTGTGAGGAATACCCAAAACATTACTTTTGCAAGTATTGGTGAGTAAAGTTCACGTTCAGCTTCTTCTGGTACCAGAAAATAAGCTGAGCCCATAAAGCCAAATAATAACCAAACAATCAATAAGTTTGTATGCACCATACGTGCAACATTAAATGGAATTTCAGGGAATAAAAAATCCCCCATTACATATTGTAAGCCCATCGTGAC
>DAOUSV010000052.1 GCA_030627065.1 Piscirickettsiaceae bacterium
AAATCAGGGCTGTTAATAAAAATTGAGCTGATTTAATCTACACTTTCTTTAAATGTTAAAGTGCTTTTACATCGAGGGTAATTACTACATCCCCAAAAGAAACTGCCTATATCCCGCCCTTTTCCACTTGTTCTTTTTATCATTTTAACATCGCATGACGGGCATGATGGTGTCGTATAATCGCCATGAGTTACACTCTTTAATAACTCATCTTGCTTGTTTTCAGGTAATGATTTAATTAACCGAACCAGCGATTCTCCTGTAAGCAGTTTAAGGGCTTTACCTTCGGCGAACTCTTTAGCCTCCTTGGTGTACTCTCCCAATGTCATAAAGATTGCTAATGGTGCTTTTTCAGCAGTCATAACACCAAATAACTCACGAACTGGCTTTACACCTACTTTAGAACTACTCCATGCTTTACATTGTACAATTCCAAAAACCTTTGTTTCAGAGTAACTTTCTTTATAAAGGTAGATATCAATACCACCATCAGCACCTTTTCGACTTAATTTTGCCTTATACCCTTTTGCCGTGAAATAACCTGCACATAATTCTTCAAATCGTTTCCATTCTAAAGTTTTAACTAGGTCAATTGACCATACTTTATTTGATGTTTTTTCATGAAGTAAATTTTCAGAAGATATTATCATTTCTTTTTGTAGTGTTCGTTTTATTGGAGAGTTTATAAAAACACTCTTTTTTGTCTCACGCCAAACTCTATCGCTTGATGTTTTACTTGAAGAATGGATATTACTTTTCTTTTTAAATAGATAGTAAAGTACTGCCACAACAACAAATATCAAAATGAATATCTGTACAAACGAAATAACTATATTTTTAGATCCTTCGGGATCAAGGATAAATGGAATAGCTATTAAAACAGCTACTCCACCATATAAGTCACCTTTCTTATTTTTGCGTTTTCTTGCCATGAGAGTATTTATCGTCCTTAAATTTAAAATCCCATTTCAAAAAGGATATTTACCCCACCCACTTCCGAGCATTATGGAACAGTCTTAACCACGGGCCATCTTTACCCCAGTCATCGGGATGCCATGAGTGCTGTACTGTACGCGTCACTCGTTCTGGATGCGGCATCATAATCGTCACACGACCATCGGTTGTTGTTAATGATGTTATCCCTTCTGGCGAACCATTAGGATTTTGTGGATACTGCTGAGTAACTTGACCTGCGTGATCAATATAACGCATGGCCACTAAAGCATCAGCCTGAGAACCGGTGTTGCTGAAGTCTGCACGGCCTTCACCATGTGCAACGGCAATCGGCATGATTGAACCAGCCATGTCTTTTAGTAACACAGATGGTGATTCAACAATTTCAACTAATGAGAAACGTGCTTCAAACTGCTCTGAAACATTACGCTCAAAACGAGGCCAATGCTCACTACCAGGGATTAATTCTTTAAGTTGTGACAGCATTTGACAGCCATTACACACACCTAAGGTGAAGGTATCTTCACGTTGGAAGAAGTCACTAAACTGCTGGCGCGCTTTGTCATTATGTAAAATAGTACTTGCCCAACCACGACCGGCACCTAAAACATCGCCATAAGAGAAACCACCACAGGCGACTAAGCCTTTAAAGTCGGCTAAATCAACACGACCTTCTAAAATATCGCTCATATGAACATCAATGGCGGTAAAACCTGCATGATCAAATGAAGCAGCCATTTCTAGCTGACCATTAACGCCTTGCTCACGCAAAATAGCCACTTTAGGACGAACACCGCTAACAATGAGTGATGCGGCAATATGTTCATCAGCATCATAGCTAAGATCGGCATAAAGTCCGGTATCACTTTCATCTAATAAAGCATCAAACTCTTGTTGTGCACAATCAGGGTTATCTCGTAATGCTTGCATCCGGTAGCTTGTTTCAGACCAAAAACGCTGTAATGTCACCCGTGATTCATTAATTACTTCATCACCGTTTACATTAATAACAATCTGCCCATCATTTCGTAATGAACCGATAACATGACTATGATGAGACAGGTTTTGCTCTCTCAAAATTGATAGTGTATCTTCAACATCACAGTGACGAACTTGAATTACCGCCCCTAATTCTTCATTAAATAATACCGGTAAGGCATCGCCTAATCCTGATAAATTAATATCAAGACCACAATGTCCGGCAAAGGCCATTTCAACCAATGTACCAACCAAACCACCATCACTACGATCATGATATGCCAGCAAAATATCATCTTGTTTCATTTGCTGAATGGCATAGAAAAACTGTTTTAATAATGCCGGAGCATCTAAATCAGGGCCGTGATGCCCTACCTGCTTATAAACTTGAGCTAAGGCTGAAGCAGCTAAACGGTTTTGACCTTTTCCTAAATCAATATAGATTAAATCGGTATCACCATGATCAGTGCGTAACTGCGGTGTCGATGTTTTTGCCGCATCGGTAACCGGTGCAAAGGCAGTCACAATCAATGATAGCGGTGAGGTAACCGATTTATCTTCGCCATCATCTTGCCACACTGTTTTCATTGATAATGAATCTTTGCCGACCGGAATGGCAATTCCTAGTTCAGGACAGAGTTCCATGCCCACCGCTTCAACGGTGTCATATAAGCTGGCATCTTCGCCACTATGTCCACAAGCCGCCATCCAGTTGGCTGATAATTTAATATCACCCATTTTAGCAATACTGGCAGCAGCAATATTAGTGATGGCTTCACCCACCGCCATACGACCTGATGCAGGTGCATCAATCAAAGCTAATGGTGCACGTTCACCCATTGCCATCGCTTCACCTTCAAAGCCATGATGATCGGCTAAAGTCACAGCACAATCAGCTACAGGCACTTGCCAAGGGCCAACCATTTGGTCACGCGCCACTAGGCCGGTGACGCTACGATCACCAATGGTAATTAAGAAGTTCTTGCTCGCTACTGTCGGTAGTTTAAGCACGCGTTCTAATGCTTCATCTACTTTGATACCGTTTAAATCAAGTTCTGGTTTTTTAAAGGTACGATGTTTCACATCACGTAACATCTTCGGTGGCTTGCCCAGTAACAATGACAAAGGCATATCCACTGGATTGTTATTATTATCAGCATCGCCAACTAATAAATGTCGATCTTCGGTTGCTTCACCGACAATCGCCCACGGACAACGCTCACGCTCACAAATTGCTTGAAATTCAGCAACCCGATCGGCGTTAATACCTAAAACATAACGCTCTTGTGATTCATTACACCAAATTTCCATCGGTGACATACTTGATTCATCATTAGGAACCACGCGAAGTTCAAACTTGCCGCCACGACCACTATCATCAACCAATTCAGGGAAGGCATTTGATAAGCCGCCAGCACCAACATCATGAATAGCAATAATTGGATTTTGGTCATCCAAAGCTACACAGCGATCAATCACCTCTTGGCAACGACGCTCCATTTCTGGATTGCCACGCTGTACCGAAGCAAAGTCTAAGCCTTCTTCACTCGTTCCCGATGCCACAGAGGATGCTGCACTACCGCCCAAGCCAATCAACATTGCGGGGCCACCTAAGACAATTAATTGCACGCCTGGATCAAAGATATTCTTCTTAACATGTTGTGGTCGAATCGTACCCATACCACCTGCCACCATAATAGGCTTGTGATAACCACGCACTTCAAAGCCATCAGCCGAAGGCACTAAAGCTTCATATGTACGGAAATAACCACATAAATTAGGTCGACCAAACTCATTATTAAATGCCGCACCACCTAATGGCCCATCGAGCATGATTTCTTGTGCTGAAGCCATTCGTGCGGGTTTGCCATAAGCAGTTTCCCACGGCTGTTCAAAACCAGGAATATGTAAGTTTGAAACAGAGAATCCAGTTAAACCTGCTTTAGGCTTTGAACCTCGACCAGTTGCACCTTCATCACGAATTTCACCACCTGCACCCGTTGCCGCACCTGGGAATGGAGAAATAGCTGTCGGATGATTATGCGTTTCAACCTTCATTAAGATATGTTGCATTTCACCTTGATAACTATATTGATTATTCGCCATATCAACATTGAATCGGTGGCTTTTTGCACCTTCAATCACCGACGAGTTATCACTATAAGCGGTGATCACACCTTCTGGATGTAAGGCATGCGTATTGCGGATCATATTGAATAAAGTGTGTGGCTGTTGCTTGCCATCAACGATCCAGTCGGCACTAAATATTTTATGGCGACAATGTTCTGAGTTCGCTTGGGCAAACATCATTAGTTCAATATCGTTAGGATTACGGTTTAGGCTGGTAAAGTTTTCAACTAAATAGTCGATTTCATCTTCGGCTAATGCCAAGCCCATTATTTTGTTGGCTTGCACTAATGCATCACGACCGTTATTTAAAATATCAACCGATGCTATAGAACGAGATTCACCATGTACAAATAAACGTTCAGCTTCATCGACTGAATCAAATATCGACTCAATCATGCGATCATGGAGCAATGGTAAAAGCAGCTGTTTTTGCTCTGAAGATAATGCTGATGCAGACTCAATAAAGAAAGCAATGCCACGTTCAATACGTAATACATTCTTTATACCACTATTATGCGCAATATCTGTCGCTTTACTTGACCACGGCGAGATAGTGCCTGGACGAGGAGTGACTAGGAAAAATGCCTCATTATCAGCTGTAATACTGCTCTTATCATTCGCCTCTAATAGTGTTTCAACAACAGTTTGTTCTGATGCTGCCAATTCATTTTTACCATCAATCTCAATGAAATAGCGATATTCGCTTCGTAAACCACATACACTAGAAACCTGTTCTTGTAGTGACGTAAGTAGCTTGTTTAAGCGAAAATCAGAATAAGCCGAACGACCGATTAATTGCAACATAGTGTTCCCAAGTTCACATAATTAAAGGATTAATGATACTTTATACCTCTATATATTACGACTGAATTTAAATGAATATTTCCCAAGAAACATATTGCCGCCCTAGTTTATTCCGCCATTTAGCCATTATTATTTATGACTTACTGCTGCTGCTAGCAATATTATTACTTGCAGGCGGTGTTGCCGTTGCATTTAATGGTGGTCAAGCGATTGGTCAAGGCAACCCTTTTTTCCTACTGTATTTATTTGCTGTCAGCTTTTTATTTTATGGCTGGTTTTGGACGCACGGCGGTCAAACTCTCGGTATGCGTAGCTGGAAAGTGTATATATTCAGCAATAATGGTAGTCCGATAAGCTGGTATCAAGCCTTTGTCCGCTTTATCAGTGCTTTTATCTCATGTATCCCACTAGGATTAGGCTTCTGGTGGCAGTTTCTATCAAGGAGTAATCAGAGTTGGACAAACTCACTATCTGCAACACGAATACACTATTCAGAAAAAAGTAAAATAAAACCATTATCTCGCTTGTCATAATATAAAAAATGGCGCTATAATTCTGAACCACATTAAAATGACTCATGATTCGAAGGAACGAAAAATGTGTAAATGGCTATTACTATTTTATCTATTTTTAACACCTATCACCCAGGCTCAAGTATTAATTATTAATCCAACTAATATTGATACAGAGCTTTCATTAAACAGTGTCCGCTCCATATTCGCCATGCGTACTCATCAATGGTCAGATGGCACTCCAATTCATGTATTTGTACTTGAAGATAATGATGATTTACATACAGACTTTTGTAAAAAAATCCTAAAAGTATTCCCTTATCAACTACGACGACTATGGGATAAGCAAATATTCTCCGGCACAGGTGTCTCACCAACAATAGTCAATTCAATACAAGAAATGCGTGACCGTGTCGCAGCGACAAAAGGTGCTATCGGTTATGTACATGAACAAGGTATTGACCACACTATTAAGCAAATAGGCATGCCGCTATGAAGCACATTACAGCTCTCCTCCTGTCTTGCTTAATGACAACAGCTTCTTTTGCCGATAATGATTGGTCAGACAATCTACAAGTTCATGGCTTTGCATCACAGGCCTTTGTCTATACAACTGATAACAATTTCTATGGCGACAGTGACCATGGTAGTGTTGCCTTCACTGAATTAGGGCTAAATGCTAGCTTTCAACTTTCACCTAGTCTGCGTCTGGCGGGTCAAGTGTTATCACGACATGCTGGTGAATTTGACCATGGCTCTCCTCGTATTGACTATGCATTAATAGATGCTACTTTAATTTCATCATCTAAAGGAAGGGCTGGTGTCTATTTAGGTCGAATTAAAAATCCGATTGGACTTTACAATGACACTAGAGATGTCGCCCATACTCGCCAAGGCATATTCAACGCTCAAACTGTTTATTTTGATAAAGTTCGTGAACTTATTATGTCATCCGATGGCATGCAATTCTATTCTGAATATTTATTTTCTAACGGTGCACTATTAATACAGGCAGGAATGGGCTATCCACTGCCTGACAAAAATGTTGAACATACATATATGGGAAAGGATTGGGCGGGAAACATTTCAGGTGATGAACTAGGTCTATTTGGCCGAGTTATGTACGAACATGATGGCGGTCGATGGATATATGCTATTACTGGCTCTCAAACAACGCTTGATTTCAACCATGGAGCAGCAGACGCTACCCCATTTGGTTTAAGTTCAGGTGAAATCGAAATTGATTACACCATATTATCCGCCCAATATAATGGTGAGAAATGGCAATTTACAACTGAAGTAGCCCTTCAACATACATCTTATAATGACATCAGCATAGCATTCGATAATGCAGGATTTGATTCCACGGCCTATTACGGTCAGTTAGATTATAAGTTCACACCGCAATGGCAGGCCTTTATTCGTTACGAAGAGATCCATCTCCATGATGACTGGAATGGCAAAAAAACGGCTGAAAAAAGCATTGCAAACAGCCAATTTCTTGCTGATAACTATGGTATTCAACAAACACCCACGCCAGCACATGCTAATTATGCAAAAATATGGACTGTTGGTGGGTACTGGGATATTAAAAATAATTTCAGAATCAGAACTGAATATCAGCTTGTAGAAGGCACTTTAACATTATCACCTAGAGAAAATAATATCCCCCTCAGCGATAAATATTGGAATCTATTTGCTATATCACTGTCTTATCGTTTCTAAAAAGATTATTATGTGGCATGGCGATCACATCTGAAAAAAAATTTTTAAGTCTCAAATGGAAGTCTGGTCTCATTTTCGGCCTTAGCTTCCTCATTATTAATGCGGCATTCCCCGTCTTAGTTTACTGGACACTTAATAAACAGTTTGAATCTTCAAGACAAGAAGTTCAGCAACAATATGCCCAGGAACTTCTCGGTCAAATTCAATATTCAAGCCAAGAAAGACAACGCTTAATTGAATTGATATTTCTTCATGACACCCAAATAACCAGCCAACAAGAACAATCATTACATATTGTTAATGCCCTAACTCGCCACCAAAGCGAACTTGAACTTAACTGGAATATTTCGCAAGCACAATATTTAAATCATAAAGGGGGGCGTTTAGGGGGGTGGGGAGAAAACTTACCAGAAAGTATTCTTCAACTTATTCCTCTCGCATTAGAAAATGAATCCATTTCATCACAAATAAGCTGTATTCAAAGATGTAAGCAATACGACCTTATTCCCATTCTTGGAATTAATAAAACCAACTATATTTTAGCTATCTCTTATGATTTATCCGATATATTACTCGCTATTAACAATAAGTTCGGTGTGAATGTTGGCGTTTTATCTACTAATCCCTCCGATGGTTACTTCATTAAGCCGTGGCAAGTAAGAGTTAATGCACTCACCTCCTATAACGACTCGCTGAGCAAAGTGAAAATACTTGCCGAACAATATTCATTTGAAGATATTAAACATAACGACGCACTCCTTCGAGACAAGGATTATCATATTGAAGCTCAGTTATTAACGACTAATCACTCGACTGATGTCTTCTTTGTGATTCTTGATGATATTCGTCAACAATACCAAAAAGTACTTTCCACAACCTACCAAAGCATTATTATTGCCCTATTAGTCGTTGTTGTTATGGGCGGCGGCTTGTTCTTTTTCTTATCTGGTTATTTAGTTCGTCTATCGGCGATATCTCAAGCATTACCTCTATTAGCAAAGCAACAATACGATGCTGCAAAAGCTCTAATCATGCCTATTAATCATAGTCACAGCCTTGATGAACTTGATATTTTAGAGTCCTCAACACACCATTTAACACAACAATTAGAAAACCTAGAAAATATTCTCATGCATAATGCGACTATTCTTAATGAACGTAATAGTGAGCTTCGGCAAGAACGCGATTTCATAAAAACGTTATTCGATACTACCCCGCTGATTATAGTAACCACTGATAAAGAATTTAATATCCTATCTTTCAATGATTATGCTGAACACACTACAGGCTATAAAGAAAAAAATATTATAGGTACACCTATCTCTCAGTTTTTCTCTGAAGAAAAATGGACTGAAATAAAGAGTGAGTTACACCTTATTTCGACAAGTCCACATAAAATAATGTCCCATGAGTCTGAATTTATTACTAATGATGACACTCTGCATATTATCTCATGGCTACATTCAAGTTTAGAAGATCCCAAGAACCGCACATCTATTATTTCTGTCGGTATTGATATAACTGATAAAAAGCACTCTGAAGAAAAAATTATATGGATGGCCGATCATGATGAGTTAACATCTTTATATAATAGGCGGCGATTTAGTATTGAGTTTGAAAAGTTACTCTCTACAGCTGAACGCTTTGGGCATCAGGGTGCCCTATTATTTCTCGATCTAGATCAATTCAAAGATATTAATGATAGTTGTGGTCATTCTCAAGGTGACACATTACTTAAACAAGTTGCCCAAACATTATTAGATTGCACTCGAAATACAGATATTGTGTCCCGCTTGGGCGGCGATGAATTTGCTATTTTATTACCAGAGACAAATGATCTTGGTGCTGCCAAGTTAGCAGGAAATATTTGTCAGGCAATTAGCGCGATTGATATAGTCAACAATAACAATCATTATAAAGTCACCGTCAGCATCGGATTAATCACCTTTCCACAATCTAATTTCAGTATTGAAGAACTTATCGGTAATGCTGATTTAGCAATGTA
>DAOUSV010000065.1 GCA_030627065.1 Piscirickettsiaceae bacterium
TCGCTAATTAATTCTTGTGCAGCACGTTTAGTTCCTACAAAAAGGATACGACCTTTTTTAGACGCTAATTTGCCTACAAAATTTAATGCATCGTTAAACATTGGTAAGCTGTGCTCAAGATTTAAGATATGGATATTATTACGTTTACCGAAAATATATGGACCCATTTTAGGGTTCCAGTAACGCGTTTGGTGACCAAAGTGAACACCTGCTTCAAGCATTTGGCGCATTGTTGTTTTTGCCATTTTCAATTCTACCTTTTAATTAAAGTGGGGTTAAACCTCCACACACCCCAAGTATCGACTATACTGACAAGCAGTTAGCACCCCGAAACTTGTGTCGGTGCATGTGTGATTTTTGCCTAAATAGGCGCGCATTTTATACCATAAAACAAGTTCAATAACAATGAAAATAATGATCCCCGTATTATTAAGCTTTGTTGTTTTTATCAAATTACGGCACACTATCAACATCAAATACTCAGTTAGGAACATTCTCAATCATGGCAGTTAGCATTAAAACGACAGATGAAATTGTAAAAATGCGTGTAGCAGGAAAGTTAGCAGCTCAAGTGCTCACGATGATTACGCCTCACGTAGTCGCCGGCATTACTACTGATGAACTCAATACGATTTGCCATGACTATATGGTTAATGAGCAAGAGACTATTCCCGCACCGTTAAACTATCACGGCTTCCCCAAGTCTATTTGCACCTCGGTCAATCATGTTATTTGCCACGGTATTCCTGGAACAAAGAAACTAAAAGAAGGTGATATTATCAATGTTGATATTACCGTTATTAAAGATGGTTATCACGGTGATACCAGTATGATGTTTCATATTGGTAAAACATCCATTATCGCCCAACGCTTAAGTGCTAATGCTCGTGAAGCCATGCTTCTCGGTATTAAACTAGTCAAACCTGGTATTCAATTAGGTGATATTGGTCATGCAATTCAGACCCATGCTGAAGCACAAAACTTTTCCGTTGTTCGTGAATATTGTGGCCATGGCATAGGCAAAGTATTTCATGAAGATCCACAAGTATTACATTACGGCAAACCTCATACAGGATTAACCTTAGAAGCAGGTATGACATTCACTATTGAACCAATGATTAATGCTGGAAAACAACAGATTAAACAGCTGCCCGACAACTGGACGGTAGTGACTAAAGATCGCTCTTTATCTGCACAGTGGGAACATACAATTTTAGTGACTAACGATGGTTTTGAAATCCTCACATTACGTGATGATGAGAGCATTTAACCGGTGACAAACTCACTACTCTCACTGTGGGAGATTGACAATAACATCACTCCTGACGCCGTTGCTGATAGTCAGTTTTATCAAAAAGCCCTGCAACGAGGACAAACTTACCTAAAAGAACAATTTGAACAACAAGCTGATGTTGTTACCCTTATTCATCAACGTGCTTATTTTGTCGATCAAGTATTGAATGCCTTGTGGCAATATCATATTAACGATGATATTGCTATTAGTTTACTCGCCGTAGGTGGTTATGGCCGAGGTGAACTTCATCCTTATTCTGATATTGATTTACTGGTATTACTTGATGAATCAATTTCTGAACATCCGCCACAAGCACTGTCAGACTTTCTCACGCAACTATGGGATATTGGGCTTGAAATTGGACACAGTGTACGGACAATTCAAGAGTGCCACCAGCAAGCAGAAAAGGATATTACGGTTGCCACTAACCTGCTTGAAACGCGTTTATTATACGGTAAAGACTCCTTATATTCTGAATTAAAGTTACTAACAGTTACTAATAAAACATGGGATACAGGTCGCTTTTATCAACAAAAAAAACAGGAACAACAGCAACGCCACTTAAAATATAACGACACAGCGAATAACCTAGAGCCTAATATTAAAGAAGCGCCCGGCGGTATGCGTGATTTGCAAGTTATCAACTGGGTGGCACAACAACATTTCGATGTGCAAAATAGCTACGGGCTAAATCAAAAAGGTTTTGTATCTAATGATGAATATGACACCTTATACAAGGCGCAGTGTTTTTTGTGGAAAGTTCGTTTTGCATTACATACTCAAGCTGGACGCAAGCAAGAAAAACTACTCATCGACCACCAGCGTGAAATAGCAAAACAGTTAGGCTATCAAGACACCGAAAATAGGCTTGCTGTTGAAATCTTCATGAAGGACTATTACCTTTGCGCCCGCTCTATCGGTCAAATGAATGAGCTTCTTTTACAGCTATTTGAAGAGAACATTATCCTTGCTGATGAAGCGCGTGATATCAACCCAATTAACCGGCGCTTTCAGATCCACAATGGCTATATCGAGACCATCAACTCAGGTATCTTTGCCTTTTATCCCTATGCCATGCTCGAGCTATTCCTTATATTGCAACAGCATCCGGAAATAAAAGGCGTTCGTGCTGACACTATTCGCCAGTTTTATGCTCATATTCATTTAATTGATAAACACTTTCGTTCAGATATTAAGAATCGTGCGTTATTTATGGAAATCATTCATCAACCTCATGGCCTTACCCATGAATTTAGACGAATGAATAAACTCGGAATTCTAGGGGCATATCTACCTGAATTTGGTCAGATTATTGGTCAAATGCAGCATGATCTTTTCCATATTTATACGGTTGATGAACACACTCTTTTTGTAGTCCGAAATATACGCCGATTTTCATGTCCTGAGTTCAAGGATGAATTTCCACTGTGCTCTGATATTTTCCACCAACTTCCCAAGCCAGAACTACTCTATATCGGAGGTTTATATCATGATATAGCCAAAGGTCGAGGAGGCAATCATAGTGAACTAGGTATGATTGATGCGGCTAAATTCTGTAAACAACATAGCTTAAGTGAATTTGATACCCAGACCGTGACATTCCTTGTCGGTCAACATCTCACCATGTCTGCCACAGCACAGAAATGTGATATTAATGATCCTGATGTTATTAAAACATTTGCTAATACTGTTAAAACAACTGAACGTCTAAATTATCTTTATCTACTTACCGTTGCTGATATTCGAGCAACCAATAATCAACTATGGAATGGCTGGCGAGACTCCTTATTACGGCAACTTTATAACGCCACAAAACAATGGCTAGAACATAATGAAAAAATAGCAAAAAGTACGGCAGAGAAAAGTACACAACGACAACAACAAGCCCTGCAACAACTGGTGTTTCAATCTTTACAACAACAAAAAGTAGAACAACTTTGGCAACACTATGAGTCAGATTATTTTCTCCGTCACACCACCGATGAAATTGTTTGGCAAACCAAAAGTCGCTTGCAAAGCCCAACTACAACACTGATTAATATTCGCCCAAAAGATCAAGAAAACACGCTAGAGGTATTTATATACACTAAAGACCGCCCTAAAGTTTTTGCCGGAACAACCGCCGCACTAGAACGGCTCCAACTTGGTATTTTAGATGCCAAAATCAATGCCACATCTGATGGTTACACTCTTAATAGCTATATTGTGACCACCCCCGATCAACGTCATGACTTAATTATCTCGACGTTAGAAAAGCAACTGAATAATCTTGATGAAATCAAGGCCTACTGCCCAATTCTCACGCCAAGGACAATGACATTATTTGAAACAGAAACTGTGATTAAATTTCACACTAATGACCAACAACATCACACGGTCTTAGAGCTCAACACCCATGAACGCCCTGGACTTGTTTCAATAATTTCACAAGTATTCTTACAATGTGATATTAATCTGATTAATGCCAAGCTAACCTCATTAGGTGATCAAGTAGAAAATGTATTTTTTATTGCCGATAATGAACACAAGCCATTAAGTATAAAAAAACAATTATTATTAAAAGAGCAACTTATTGCAGGCCTTTCACACTAATCAAGGCCAATAAAAAAGGCGTAAGCAACTTAGCTGCTTACGCCTCATAATTTTTCCTAGAAAAATAGTCTATTCAACAGATAGCTGTTCCAGCCATTTAGCCACTTTCTTCTCACCAATGCCTTTCACATTAACAAGATCTTCTAAACTTACAAATTCACCATTTTTTTCACGGTATGTAATAATCGCAGCAGCAGTTCCCTCTCCAATTCCTTTTACTTCAATCAACTCAGCTTTCGTTGCCGTATTTACATTGATTTTATCAGCAGCAAATGCAAGGCCCGTTGATAAAATTACTGCCATAAACAATGACAAAAATAACTTCTTAAAAATCATATCCATATACTCCATTTTTTAATTAAACCACTTAAATAGTGGCTAGATAGAGCATAGTCTAATAACTACATCTTTGGCAATAGTTTTCGTATGTGAACATTTCCTAATTACACTAACAATAGTATTATTTTGGGCTATACGCTCTGATTAATACAACCACTACAAGAATAGGATGAGCCAAATTAAAACAGTAATACGTGATAATTCATTACTGCTTGGCTTTCTCTAATCGCTATTGTTGATAACTACCATCTTGTACGTGTTGACACCATGCCTGATTATCTAAATACCACTGTACGGTTTTTCTCAATCCGCTTTCAAAGGTTTCTTGAGGTATCCAATCCAATTCTTTCGCTATTTTGCTGGCATCAATCGCATATCTAACATCATGACCCGCCCTATCCGTCACAAAGGTAATTAAGTCTTTATACTGCTTAACGCCTTCTGGCTTTTGGGGAGATAACTCTTCTAATAACTCACAAATACTTTTTACTACATCAATATTTTGCTGTTCATTGTGGCCGCCAATATTATATGTTTCTGCTATATCACCTGTAGTTGCCACTAACACTAAGGCTCTGGCATGATCTTCAACATATAACCAGTCACGTATTTGATTACCTTTGCCATAAACAGGTAACGGTTTTCCAGCCAAGGCATTTAAAATCACTAAAGGAATCAATTTTTCTGGAAAATGATACGGCCCATAATTATTAGAGCAGTTGGTAATAATTGTCGGCAATCCATACGTTCGCTGCCACGCTCTCACAAGGTGGTCAGAACTCGCCTTACTGGCTGAATATGGCGAGCTAGGTGCATAAGAGGTAGTTTCAGTGAACAAGTCATCAGTACCCTCGAGATCGCCATAAACTTCATCCGTAGATATATGATGAAAACGAAATGCTGATTTTTTCTCTGCTGATAACTCAGTCCAATACAAGCGAGCCTGTTCCAATAAAGTGTATGTGCCAATGATATTAGTTTGAATAAACTCACCTGGACCATCAATTGAGCGATCCACATGTGATTCTGCAGCAAGATGCATAATGATGTCAGGTTGATACTGCTCAAATACACGCTTAATCTCTGTAGCATCACAAATATCAACCTGTTCAAATTGATAACGCTTATTATCTGCAATGTCTTTTAATGATTCTAAATTACCGGCATAGGTTAATTTATCAACATTAACAACCTTTATATTTGTATTATTAATAAGGTGACGAATAACAGCAGAGCCAATAAACCCTGCACCGCCTGTGACTAATATTGTTGCTATTTTATGTTCCATTCTTCCCTTATTTTTCTATCTTTGATGCGAGTAAAAAACGTTTCCAACTCGACTAATATGTTCAAGTAGTTGCTTATTATCAATATGATTATAGAGTGAAAGATCAAACTTATAAGGTAACATTATATCGTCCAATTTTGACTCAAGCTGATTCAATTCCTGCCATGAACAATTACCCAAAATAGTCAGATCAATATCAGACCCCGCCTTATAGGTTCCCTTTGCCCTTGAGCCATAGATAATAACCTTATCAATATTCTCCTGCTGATGCAGAACCCGTTTTATTTTGTCATAATCAACTTGGCTTAAACCAAATAATGCTGTCAAATCATCCATTTTTTTTCATCAATTCGAATACATGTTTGAGGGCTTCAAAACCCTCAAAATAACGCTCATTAATAGCCTTAACAATAACATTAACAGTTTCTTCATTATAACTATGCACAGTTCTATTTCTATCTTGTAACATATCCATCCACAACTGCCCGTCAGCAATCAACTCTGACTTATAACTTTCTCTTATCGTATCTCTAGAGCCAACGATATTATCAACACCTTGCCACTGTAAATAATCTTTCAGCACATTCCACCCTAACTCATACGTAAACTCAAAAGCCTGGATCACCCCCTGTTTCTCTAGGTCAGAAAGACCACGCTTCCGCATCAACTGCACCGCTTGCTCTAGCTGAAACAATGCCTTCTTATAATTATCAAACCGCTGTAGCCATCGAATATCATCCATCAGTTCAGCCCTCAATATTACCTATACATTCTGCCAATGACACCTTCCAATATGGAATAGCTATATTGAACACCTGTTTTATTTTAGCCTTATTCAATACACTGTAATGCGGCCTAGTTGCTGCTGTTGGGTAATCTTTGGTTTCAATCGCACTGACAGCACAAGTAATGCCCTTTATTTCAAAGATAGTCCTCGCAAAATCATACCAAGAACAAACGCCCTCATTACTGTAATTATAAATTTCAGTCTCAGAAGAGTCATTCAATTGATTTGACTGCACGATTGTCATAATCGCTTGCGCTAAGTCTTTGGCATATGTTGGAGAGCCTACTTGATCAAATATAACGCTCAGCTGTTCTCTGTCTTGCCCTAGTTCCAGCATAGTTCTAACAAAGTTATTGCCAAATTCAGAATACACCCAGCTGGTTCTAATAATACAGCCTTTGGGCTTAATCTCTTGTATCGCTTTCTCACCTTTTAGCTTACTAGCGCCATAAACACTTTGAGGGTTAGTGTTATCGGTTTCAATATAAGGGCGATGACTTGTGCCATCAAAGACATAATCGGTACTGATATGAACGAGTGTCGCCTCATGTTCTTTGGCAACTTCGGCTAATTTCTTAACCGCAATGTGGTTAATTTTATCGGCTAATTCAGGCTCCGACTCTGCATTATCAACAGCGGTATAAGCTGCACAGTTAATAATATAATCAAATCGATTTTGCTGGAAATAATCTGTAATAGAATCGGTCCGGCTTAAATCCAGATCATCTCGCCCCGTAAAACTAAACTGATATTGAGGATATTTTACTGAAATTAACATTAATGATTGCCCGAGTTGGCCATTAACACCTGTGACTAAAATTGTTTTTTGTTCAGCTATCATCATCCATCCAATCTCTTTTTTTCATAAAGGTTTATATACCTGTAACCATTCAAGTTACAAGTCACTTTAATTAAAGCCCGTCACTCCCCCAGGTTTTCCGCACACGTAAGGATGACATAACATTAAGACGATTAATAATAATTAATGCCATAGTCAAAACAATCACCTATTTCTACCAGTTTTGGCTGCGTAAGATCTTTTGCAGATAACTGTAATTGCTCTTTACTTAACTCCCAATCAATCCCTAAAGCAACATCATTAAAAGCCAAGCCACGATCACTTTCTGGCGAATAATAATTATCTACTTTATAGGCAAAGGTCGCGGTATCACTTAACACTACAAAGCCATGGGCAAAGCCTCGTGGGATAAAAGCTTGGCACTTATTTTCACCACTTAACACTATTGTGACATGCTGCCCAAATGTTGGGCTACCAGCACGAATATCAACAGCAATATCTAAGACACTACCTTCTATCACTCGCACCAACTTGCTTTGAGCATGCGGTGCTAACTGAAAATGTAAGCCACGTAATACGCCTTTTGATGATTTTGATTCATTATCTTGCACAAAATTAACCGAATGGCCTATCGCCTGCTCAAACAAATCGTGACGAAATGTTTCAACAAAATAACCCCGCTCATCACCATGTACTTTTGGCTCGATTAATAACACCTCTGGAATTCTTTGCTTCTTTATTTTCACCAGATGCTTCTGTCACAAATGGGCTTATTAGTAGATCTTTTGCTATTCTAACTATTTTTTGTGCATTGTTTGCATAATCGTCTTTTTTTACACTAACAGTTGTTTCTACGCCTGCGTCTTTACCAGATGTATTCTTGTATACTATTTTAGTTAGGAATCCACTTTCTTTAACGAACCTATATTCTGTAGA
>DAOUSV010000128.1 GCA_030627065.1 Piscirickettsiaceae bacterium
GTAAAGCACCACAGAAAGTAAGCGATGTACTTCATGCAGGAGATTTGATTTGGGTACGTCAAGATGAAGAGGCTCACTGGCAATTAGCACAACTACCTGAAGTTGAAGGTGCCTTAGTCGTGGTTTCTCCCTTTGATGGTGCTGTAACAGCACTTAATGGCGGCTTCGAGTATTTTCATAGTAAATTTAATCGGGTGACTCAATCACGTCGCCAACCGGGTTCTGGTTTTAAACCCTTTATTTATTCTGCAGCACTAGAAAAAGGCTATACCGCCGCCAGTATTATTAATGATGCACCTGTTGTATTCGATGCACCCGGATTAGAAAATACTTGGCGACCAGAAAATTACAGTGGCAAGTTCTTTGGACCAACGCGCTTACGAGTTGCACTAACTAACTCACGAAACCTAGTCTCGATCAGAATTTTACGTGATATTAGCCCAGACTATGTTATTGACTATGCAAAGCAGTTTGGCTTTGATACAACACAAATGCCAAAAAGCCTATCACTCGCCCTCGGTAGTGGTAATGCTGCCCCCTGGGATATGGCTAGAGCTTACTCATCACTTGCTAATGGCGGTTATCGTGTTGAACCTTATATTATTCAACGTATTGAAGATGCAGCGGGCAATATCATTATGCAAGCACAGGTCGATACTGTTTGTGAAACCTGTCTTGTTAGCCAAGAAAAATCAGTAGATGGTACAGCAGATTTTTTACCAGCTAAACGTATTATGACACCTCAAAATAACTATATTATGAACACTCTGCTACGTGATGTTGTCCGTCATGGTACTGGTCGTAAAGCAATGAAGTTAGGTCGAGGTGATCTTGCTGGAAAAACAGGAACAACAAATGATCAAGTCGATGCTTGGTTTAACGGTTTTCATCCCGAACTCGTTGCTATCGCTTGGGCTGGTTTTGATTCACCTAAAACATTAGGTCGCTATGAAACAGGTGGTCGCGCCGCATTACCCATGTGGATAGACTTTATGAGAGAGGCGCTGAAAGATGTGCCCGAAGAAGAACTAAAACAAGCGATTGATATGGTTACTGTGCAAATTGATCCTGAAACAGGATTGCTAGCTCGACCAGAAACGATTAATGCCGTTTATGAAACATTCCGTGAACAATATGTTCCAACGGAATTAACGCCAATCAATATGCTTACAAGTCCGAACTCTAATAGCAGTACAGCCCAAGAAATAGACCTCTTCTAGCAAGGTTAGAGAGTATATTCTACTTAATACGCTTCGCTTTTAGACCTGTTTTCAACTCACCTTTAGGGTAATCGCCATTTAATAAGCGTAAAGCCATTAATGGGCTGTTGCTAATACGAGAGTCTTTTGCCCAAGCCTCATAATTATCGTATTTAGTCACAAGAACAGTTTCAATTTCTTGTGCTTTAGCAAATGGATATTCATTTATTTTTAAAATATGTAAGCTTTTAATTGTTGCCAAGAATTCATTATCAAACTGTGAAAATTCTTTACGATTTTTAGTATTAGCAAAAAAGACAAAAGCTTGTTTCTTTAGATAAATAACAGCAACTCGAACGATCTTATCTCCCGCATCAAACAACGCTGTATAACCCTTTAGCCCAGCGATATTTAAACGTCTTCCTGCTTTTAAGTTATCAATATCCAGGCGCTCGGTAATAAACTCACGTGGTGATAACTTACGGTTCAGATCCATTGCCCTCATTTCAATGAGTGCCTTACCGCCAGCAGATATCGCCTGCAAACTATCGGCTTTATTATTAACCTGCCAACCATGAGGGAAGCTCACTGCAAACTTCATCGACAAATGATAAAAGTGCCGTCCTGAACGAATGCCTTGCTCTTCACTATCTCCAAATGCCAAGCCATTAATTTGGTCTAAATAACGTGTACGTAAGACCTTGCCTTTTCGACCTTTAGCAAAGTCTTCCGCAGTGGCCACAACTTCATGTAAGCGAGTGTCATTATCAGGATGGCTAGCAAATAAGCCGTGATAACTCTCGACTTTTCGACCTTGTTTTTTAGCTTGTGCAGCAGCATAAGTCTCTTGATCTTTTAGCACTCGAATAACATCAATCATTGCATTTGGATCATAGCCTGCTTTAGCAAGGTATTCTGCACCTAAACCATCGGACTCCAGCTCATGCTCACGACCATAGCCACTCAATAACGCACCGCCCAAGATATTATATAACTGATGAACTGGAGCGGCGCGAAGCTCAGGAAAAAGAATAGAACCAATCATATAGCCTAAGCCAGCAACTTGAGACGCACTTTGCTGACGAACCCCATGACGCGCTGTCACATGCCCAATTTCATGACCTAATACAGCAGCAAGCTCAGCCTCTGAATTCAAATAAGCCATCAAGCCTCGTGTTATATAAACATAACCACCAGGTAAGGCAAACGCGTTAATAACGGGAGAATCTAATACCGTAAAGCGGTAAATCAACTCACTTCGATGACTGACGATAGCAAGCTTATCACCAACATTCTGAACATACGCTTGTAACACTTCATCATCATAACGACCGTATTGCTTCATTATTTTAGGATGATTAGTACGACCAATAGCAATTTCACTGTCTTCACTCAGCATCACAAAATCATGACTCCCCGTAACCGGGTTCTGAGCACAGCCTGTTAGACTTAAAAACAACAAAGCCCCTGCTAAAAAGCAGAGGCTCTGTATTTTCTTGCGAGTTATACCTTTAAGCATAATCACAGTATTTTTCTTTAGCAGACACAAATGGCCTGACTAAATTTATCTTCCGTATTTTTGACGGAATTTATCAACACGACCAGCAGTATCTAGCATTTTTTGCTTGCCTGTGTAAAACGGGTGGCACTCTGAACATACATCTAAAGTTAGAGCCTTATCACGTGTTGAACGTGTTTGGAATGAGTTACCACAACTACAAGTAACATTGATTTCACTATATTCTGGGTGGATATCCGCTTTCATAATACTATCTCATTTTATATTCTAAGAATTTCTAGCCCTAAATCTAAACAATCGGACTTTTGAACCGCACAATTTTACTGATCAACACCACTAACAGCAAGTTTTATTTGAGATAACATTACCATTACCCCTTCTCTGCTACCAATAAGGCTTGATTCCGCCAACCTTGCTGGTGATCGCCTAATAATGATTCTTCACGATAAACCCGCACTTTCATTGCAGAAAACAACTGCAATAATTCATTGTCTTTTAATAAGAAGTCCGGATTTCTTGGCCCCTGCAGTTGTACCTTGTCTTGGCAATACGTTTGATAAAACAATAAACCGCCGGGCTTCAATGCATCAATAAAATTCAATATTAAGCTACGATCTAGGAAATAACTCACCACTAAAACATCAAGACTATTTCTTTCTAGGGGGCTAGCAATCACGTCTCGAACATGTGCGTCGATGACCAATCCTTTTTCTCTAGCCATCTTCTGTAATTGCTCAACGGCGACGTTAGAAATATCATATGCTAAAACATCAAGCCCAGCTTCTGCCAATAATAAGGCGTTACTACCTTGGCCACAGGCTAAATCTAAGGCAACGCCCTGCTTCGGTAATAAATGTTGATTTTGTTGCAACACATATGATGCTGTAGGCAACACTTCGCGCTCACGATAAATAGCATCCCATTTTACTTGCATAGATTGCACTTTTTATCGCCTCCAAAAAGCAGGGGTTAACACCACTAATAAGGTAAATATTTCTAAACGACCCAATAACATAGCCATACACAGTACCCATTTCGATGCAGAATTAATATCACCATAATTAGCAGCTACATCACCCAAGCCTGGGCCTAAATTATTTAAGCAGGCTGTCACTGCCGAAAATGAGGTCACAATATCCAGTCCCGTTGCCATTAAAAGCAAATGCATAATACTAAAACAAAATACATATAAGGCTAAAAAGCCCCAAACAGCACCAACGACCTTGGAAGGTAACGCCTTATTATTCACCTTGATAGCAAATACACCATTCGGATGAATTAAGCGTAATACTTCACGATAGCCCTGTTTAAATAACAACATCACACGGATAACCTTCATACCGCCGCCGGTTGATCCTGCACAACCACCGATATAGCTGGTCATCAGTAATAAGATAGGTAAGAAGCCCGGCCATAATGAATAATCGGTGGTGGTAAAGCCTGCCGTTGTGCCTATAGATACGGCTTGAAAGACGCCTTGATGAATTGCTGTCCAGGGGTCATCAAAGGTGTGCATAAAGTATAGGTAAGCAGATGTAATAACTGAAATTATTAATAGGATAAGTAAATAAACACGGAGTTCAGAATCAGATAAATAATGCCACACAGAACGATGTCGCCACGCTAAGAAATGCAGTGAGAAATTCATCCCAGCAATCAGCATAAAGACAACCGTAATCATTTCAATGGTAGCGCTATTAAAGAAGCCAATACTAGCATCATGAGTAGAGAAGCCACCAATAGCAGCAAAAAGGTAAAGCGACATGTACTCCATTAGTGCTCACCTTTAATACTGTTTTGTGTTTCGTTGCTCAGTATGGTCTCGATATTGCGTGCGATTTGTGTAAAGGCTTGCAGGCTCAACAAAAACGTCATCACCAGGATAAGGCTTTTTAGCAGGAAAACCCCCGGCAGTCCGTCGGCCTCACGTGAGCCTTCAAGCACCGACCAGCTGTCAGCAATGTATATCCAGCTGACCCAGGTAACAAATAACATAAATGGTAGTAATAAAAACAAAGCGCCAAACAGGTCTATCCATGCCTTTGTTTGTTTAGAACAGCGAGAGTAGAAAATATCGACGCGAACATGTGCGTCCTGTTGCATGGTGTAGGCCATACCGACGAGAAAAATGCTTGCGTGTAAGTAGCGGGTGGTTTCCTGTAGCGCAATAGAACCACTGTCAAAAATATATCGAAGTACAACAATAAGGAAAGTGACTAATACCAGAAATAAGCTTAACCAGGACACAGTGCGCCCGCTCCAGTCTATGAAGGCTTCTATGCTTTCCAGTGTTTTACAGAACATGCCGTTTATTGCTTGGGCCAGTA
>DAOUSV010000087.1 GCA_030627065.1 Piscirickettsiaceae bacterium
ATGGCACGAGTATGTCAGGTAACGGGTAAACGCCCAATGGCTGGGAACAATGTTTCTCACGCAAACAATAAAACACGTCGTCGGTTTCTACCGAATCTTCACCCTCACCGCATTTGGGTTGAATCAGAAAACCGCTGGGTAAAATTACGTGTAAGTAATCACGGTTTACGCATTATCGATAAAAAAGGCATCGATGCCGTTTTAGTTGATATCCGTGCTCGTGGCCAAAAAGTTTAGGAGATTAAATTATGCGCGAAAAAATTAAATTAGTATCATCTGCTGGTACCGGTCACTATTACACGACTGATAAAAACAAACGTACAATGCCTGAAAAATTGGAATTGAAGAAATTCGATCCAGTTGTTCGCAAACACGTGATGTATAAAGAAGCTAAAATCAAATAAGCTTGTTAATTCCTCAATATCAAAACCCGCTATTTGCGGGTTTTTTTATGCCTGAGATTCAGCTAGAATACACGTTCGTTTTTAAGGATAGAAAATGGTCGACAAACAAACAAACCATATCATCATTGCTAGACAACCCATTTTTGATACTGATCTTAATGTATATGCCTATGAACTATTGTTTCGAGGACATGATAACCACCTTGAGTCAGGCGTAACAGCTGATTCTGGCGATTACGCAACTAGCCAAGTAATCAACCATACCTTTATGGAGTTAGGTGTTGAGCGCGTTATTGGTAATAAAATTGCGTTTATAAACTTAACAACAAACTTTATCCTCACCGATAATCCTCTTCCCTTTACACAAGACCGCGTTGTTCTCGAAATACTTGAAGATGTCGTTGTTACTGACGAAATAATTGAAGCCGTTGAGAAATTAGTAGCTCAAGGTTATACCATTGCGTTAGATGATTTTATTTTTGATGAATCACTACGTCCTCTCGTTAAGCTCTCTAAAATTATTAAAATAGATTTGCTCGCCTTAACGGATGATGAACTTCGCGAACATGTTGCCATTTTAAAACCAGAGGGTGTTCAACTACTTGCTGAAAAAGTAGAAACGCAAGAACAGTATCAACTTTGCCAAGAGTTAGGCTTTGATTTTTATCAAGGTTATTTCTTTTGCAAGCCCAGCATTATCACTGAAGAAGCCATTCCAGATGATAATTCAGGGCTTTTTAGAATTATCAATACCTTACAAAACCCTGATATTCAAATTGAAGATGTAGAAGCATTAATAAGCCAAGATGTAGGCTTAAGCTATAAACTGCTACGTTTGCTTAACTCAGCATCAATGGGCTTACCTAGAAAAGTAGAGTCAATTCGTCAAGGACTTGTTATTTTAGGGTTAAAAGCTATTAAATCGTGGGCTATATTAATTGCGCTCAATGATGTCCCCACTAAAATTCCTGAAATAATGACTAATGCACTTGTCCGAGCAAAAATGTGTGAAGAACTAGCTGATACTTATCATTGTGATAAGGGTTCAGCTTTCATGGTTGGCTTGTTCTCAGCTATTGATGCCATCATGTCTAGACCAATGGATGAAATACTTAAAGAATTACCCCTAGCGAACGACATCAAACAAACCCTAGAGCACAGAAAGGGTAAACTCGGCAATCTATTAAATGACGTTATTCATTATGAGCAAGGTCGTTGGGAAGAAATAGAACAATCACAACAACTATTTGATGTTCTCAGTCCTGCTTATATAAATGCAACAGAATGGACAATAAACACTCAAGCTTCGTTATAATAGGCGTTATGTCTACCTTATTATCTGCAAAATCATTATCACATCGCTACGGCACACAACTCGCTGTCAATAATGTTAGTTTTGAAATATACAAAGGCGAAGTGCTTGGCTTTTTAGGCCCCAATGGCGCGGGTAAAAGTACCACTATGAAAATGCTCAGTGGTAATTTAGCACCCAATCAAGGCGAGATCATTATCAATGGCTATGACTTATTAACCGAGCCTAAGCAAGCCAAAGCGCAGATTGGTTATCTACCTGAGCAGCCGCCTCTTTATAAAGAACTCACCGTTAAAGAATTTTTATCTTTTTGTGCTCAAATCAATAAAATACCAAAATCTACAATCAAATCTGCCGTCGATACAGCAATAGAACGCTGTGGGCTATCAAATGTAACAAAGCGTCTTATTGCTAACCTATCTAAAGGTTATCAACAACGTGTTGGCATCGCTCAAGCAATTATTCACACTCCAGCGGTTGTTATTCTTGATGAACCCACGTCAGGGCTTGATCCCATCCAAATCAAAGAAATTCGCCACTTAATTCGTGATATTGCCACTGAACATAGTGTTATTTTATCGACTCATATTTTGCCCGAAGTACAAACGCTTTGTGATCGCGTACAAATCATTAATCAAGGACAATTAGTGTTTATGGATACTCTGGCAGGCCTTAGTCAGCATATGGAGTCATCCAATCTAATCGTCACCTTAAATTCACCACCTACTATTGACCAATTACAAAACATTTCAGGTGTCGTTTCTGTTGAACTACTCAATACAACACAATTCAAACTTTACTATCAGCCAGATAATAATCCAACCGAAGCATTAGTTAACCTTGCTGTAAATCAGCATTGGCAACTAACAGAACTCATGCCAAACCAACATTCATTAGAAGATATCTTTATGAATATTATTCAACAAGAATCAGCCGATGAGGAAAAAGCCTAATGCTGATATTGGCTCGCAATGAATTATATCGCCTCTTTTTATCACCTCTCGCATGGGTGATATTAGCCCTAAGTCAATTAATCTTGGCCTATTCATTCTTAACTGATATTGATTACTTTATTCAGATCCAAGCTAAAATCTCAGCTATTCCTGGTGCGCCCGGTGTAACTGAGTTAATTGCAATGCCATTATTAAGTAATGCTGCCACATTATTATTATTGCTAACACCACTTATCACCATGCGTTTGATTGCTGAAGATCGCCGTAATGATAGCTTACCCTTATTATTATCCGCACCACTTTCAACCCAACAAATTATCCTAGGAAAGTATCTAGGCACGCTTGGGTTTTTTATTATCTTATTAGTATTGATTAGCGCGATGCCTCTATCTTTAGCACTAGGTAGTGAACTTGACTTCAGGCTGTTTTCATCAGGAATAATAGGCTTAACACTCCTTGTAGCGACTTTTATCGCCATAGGCTTGTACATGTCTTGTCTAACGAAACAGCCTGCTATCGCCGCAATCAGCACCTTTAGCTTCCTATTCTTACTATGGATCATTGATTGGGCTGGCGACACACAAATAGCCGCAGAGTCATCAGGCCTATTCAATTGGTTATCCATGCTTCGCCACTTTGAACCCTTATTGCAAGGCGAAGTAAATAGTAGTGACATTGCCTATTTCTTTATTGTTGTCACCGCCTTTTTAGCATTAGCTATTCGTAAACTTGATTCGGAACGTCTTAGCTAATGAATATAAACTCAAAAATACGCATCAACCTAAAAATACAGAATGTAATCTTTTATATACTGCTTATTATCGCGGTATCTCTACTTGCTCAGTTCTCATTAAAAACAAATATCAATGCGGACTGGACAGAAAATAGTCGCCACAGCTTGTCGGATACTAGCACTGACTTTCTAAAACAATTACAGAAAACGATTACTATTCAAGCCTTTGTTAGTCCAACATACCAACATCATGCAGCCCTTGAATCACTACTTACTCGCTATCAACGACACAGTAAGTTTATAGATATTCAGTATATTAACCCTAATTTTTCACCTGAAGTTGTTCGCAGTATGAATATTCAACAGCAAGGTGAATTAGTAATTTTATCAGGCGATAAACAACAGCATGTATTTGATCTATCTGAACAATCACTGACCAATGCACTTATCACTGTTTCTCGCTCGCAAGAACAATGGCTGATATTTATTGAAGGACATGGCGAACGCAGCCCCTTCAACCAAGCTAACTTCAATTTAGGCACTTGGGGCGAACAGCTAAAGCAAAAGGGCTTCAAATTACAAGGCTTAAACCTTGTCGAACACAGTCAAATTCCGGACAATACTGCGGCAGTGATAATTGCCAGCCCAGAACAAACATGGCTTGATGGTGAAATCGAGATTATAAAACGCTATATTGATGATGGAGGCAATGTATTATGGCTTGCAGAACCTGAACAGCATCAGCACTTATCAAGCCTTGCAGAACACCTTGGTATTGACTTTATTTCAGGCACAGTCATTGATCCAAATGCCGAATTATTAGGCATTACAGATCCCCAGTTTGCATTGATTACAGAATATGCCAATCACCCTATAGGTATCGCTACCACTGGCGTAACGCTACTTCCACAAGCGACGGCAATAGATGTTGTTGACGACAATGACTGGAACTATCTCCCTTTATTAATATCTGCCGAAAACACATGGAGCGAAACGGGGCCTATTGATGAAAACAGTGATATACCACCACTGTTTGATTTAGGTAATGATAGCGCGGGCCCTTTAAACTTAGGTTATTTGCTCACACAAACATCCGATGAAAGAGATGCAGAACAACGTATTGCCATCATTGGGGATGGTGACTTTTTATCCAATACGTATATTGGTAATGGCGCTAACCTTGAATTAGGTATTGCCTTAATGAACTGGTTAGCAGGTGATGATGATTTAATCTCAATTCCAGTGAAAACCACGCTAGATAATCAACTTGAATTAAGTAAAACACAGTCCCTATTTATAGGCTTAGGCTTTTTGATTGTTATTCCTATACTACTACTCACAATTGGCTTTACTTTGTGGCGATATAGACGTAGACGATGAAATTAAATTACCTAATAAATAGTCTTTTACTCTGCCTTATCGCTGGACTATACTGGTTCAATAACCAAGAATCAGTCGATGTTAATGAGCTACAAATGCTGACAACGCTTGAGCCACGTGATATCCAACACATTGCTATTTCACGCCCTAATTCCTCGGACATCACACTAGATAAATCAGGTTCAGGCTGGCAAATAAGCAGCCCCTTTCAAGCCCAAGCAAATACAACTCGCATTAAGCTATTACTCTCATTATTAAATACGGTAAGCTATGCTCAATTAAATAATAGCCAAACATTGCAACAATTCGGCTTAGGTTCCAGCTCTGTTCAGCTAACGCTTAATGAGCACACCTTTCAGTTTGGTGATATTGAATCCATTAGCAATCATCGTTATATCTTATATAATAAAGTTGTTCATTTAGTCGAAGATAAAGTGATGCCAATGCTTAAGACAAATGCTTCAAGCTTTATTGAAAACAGATTATTAAGCAAAGACAGTCGTATTCAGAAAATATCTTTGCCTCTACGTAATGAAGATCATAGCCTATCAAATCAGTTCGTAACCATTGAGAAAATAAATGGTCATTGGCAAAGTGAGTCCTCGAACTATACTGCGGACCAACTCACCACATTGATTGATGCATGGCAACATGCCTATGCCTTACAAGTATTACTTATCGGGCCCAATTCTCAACAAAGTATTAATGGCTCTATCAAAATATGGTTAAACGATGAACCACCCGCGATTGAGTTCAGCATACAACAATCCAATAAGGCACTCTATATCATTGATACTAATAGTAATCTGAAATATCAATTTACTAACGGCATGACGAAACAGTTATTCCCAACTAATATAAGCACACCATAATGCCTGAATTACCTGAAGTTGAAACCACTCGCCAAGGAATACGTCCTTATTTAGAAGGCAGTAAAATCAGCCAAGTTATTATTCGTAACCACTCATTACGCTGGCCGATTGATGCTGATTTAGCCAATATATTAAATGGTCAAACAATTCATAGCATTGAGCGCCGAGCTAAATACTTATTATTACGTTGTGACTCTGGTGTGTTGTTAATTCATCTTGGCATGTCAGGTAATTTACGCATACTCAACACCGCTGATAACGACGAAATAGGTAAGCACGCCCACGTCGACATTAACGTCGATAATGGTCATACGCTCCGCTATACAGATCCAAGACGGTTCGGAGCTATTCTATGGACAAACAAGCCACTTTCAGACTATAAATTACTTAAAGATCTAGGCCCAGAACCTTTCACAGATGAATTTAATGCCGACTATCTATGGCAACAATGTCAAAGGCGCCGATGCTCAATCAAAACCTTAGTGATGAACGGTAAGATAGTGGTTGGCGCTGGTAATATCTATGCCAATGAAGCCTTATTCTTATCTGGTATACATCCTAAAACACAGGCTAATACACTCACCTTGCAACAATGTACGCAACTTGTAGATCAGATTAAAAATGTACTTAAACAAGCCATTGAAGCGGGAGGTACAACGTTAAAAGATTTCAGAAAAAGTGATGGTCAGCCTGGCTATTTTGCCCAACAACTCAATGTTTATGGTCGTGAAGGTGAAGATTGTCTTAAG
>DAOUSV010000137.1 GCA_030627065.1 Piscirickettsiaceae bacterium
CACTTTATCTTCATAGGCTGGGCCAATGCCACGACCAGTTGTGCCGATAGCTTCTTTACCTAGGCGGCGTTCACGCGCTTGATCTAAGGCAACATGATAAGGCAAAATCAATGGGCAGGCAGCACTGATACGCAAACGTTCACGCACAGGAATGCCTTTTGCCTCAAGAGCTATCATTTCAGTCAGTAATGCTTCTGGTGATAACACCACGCCATTACCAATTAAACACTGTACATGTTCACGTAAAATACCGGATGGAATCAAATGTAAAACGGTTTTCTTACCATCTATAACGAGGGTATGGCCGGCATTATGCCCGCCTTGGAAGCGAACCACAGCTGACACATTATCAGTCAACAAATCAACCAGTTTACCTTTACCTTCGTCGCCCCATTGGGAGCCGATTACAACGATATTTTTAGCCACGTTTTGTGTTCCTGTTTCTGCTACTTATGTGGTAGCTGAGTTATTAATTAGATGTTTCTGTTGGTAAGTTGTAAATAACAACTTTACCCTGACTACGCATTTGTTCTACTGTTTGTTGTTGCTGTTCATCATCAGACCATTCGACAGTTTCTGTTTGAACTTGATTAGAACTAGCTTTCTTTTGACCAACCAATGATTTCAAATCCAGACTAAAACCTGTTGCAGGTTGGGCATGTCCAAAATCAGCACCAATATCATCATAGCGTCCACCCGTGGCAACAGCATCTGCCGAGCCTATTTGGTAGGCGGCAAAGACAATACCCGTATGATAGTGATAGCCACGCAATTCAGCTAAATCAAAGTTCATCGCAATATTAGGCAAGCGTTTTGCTGTCATCTCCGCCACTGTTTGCAATGTTGACAATGCTTGTTTTACTGATTTAGGAGCATCTGCAAACACGGCTTTTGCACGCGCTAAAACACTGACATCACCATTAAGTTCTGCTAGTGATAACAGCATAGTATGGCTGTTGTCCGATAATTGATAAGAGCGTAATAGCTCTTCAATTTCAGGTAATGCTTTACGTTGCAAAGCAGTAAATAATGCTTGTTCTTGTTCGGCGGTTAAGCCTGCCTCTTCTGCCAAGCCACGATAAATACCCACATGGCCCATATCCAACAACAAATCAGAATCAGCAATACTGGCATTTAATGTTTCAACCATTAATTGCACAATTTCCATATCGCTTTCTGGTCCTGCATGACCATAGATCTCAGCACCTAATTGAATAGGATTGCGAGAAGTGCCCTGACCTTGTGGTAAGGTATGTAATACATTACCGATATAACACAGTCTTAAAACTTGCTGTTGATCACGCAGGTTATGTGCAGCAATACGTGCTACTTGTGGTGTCATATCAGCACGGATTCCCATCAAACGCCCTGACATTTGATCAGTCAGCTTAAATGTTTGTAGATCCAGTGTTTTACCTGTTCCAGTCAATAAAGAATCAAGATATTCAACCAAAGGCGGAAAGACTAATTGATAGCCCCAGCTTTGCATCTTATCAATCAATTGACGACGCAAACTTTCAAGCTGTGCCGCTTGCTCAGGCATTAACTCATCAATACCTTCAGGCAATAACCAACGTTGTGTAATACTCATTTAATCAATTTACCCAGTAAAGTAAAACTAGACCGAAAACCATACTCAGCAATCCCATGGTACGTAATTGCTTGTCATTCATTTCAGCCATTTTTGACAGTGTTCGTCGAAAAGCGTTCGGGCTTAAAAAAGGAATAAGCCCTTCGATTACTAGCATTAATGCTGTTGCCAACCATAAACTATGCACTAAGGTGTCATTCACCGTCTTACTTAGTTTTGTGGACCGCTAAAGCTATTAAAGAAATCACCTTTTGGCTCAATCACCAACATATCATCACCATTAAATACATTTTTATAGGCATTTAATCGTTTATAAAAGCCGTAAAAGTCACTATTTTGACCGTAGGCTTTAGCATAGATATCCGTTGCTGTTGCATCTGCATTACCGCGAATTTCTTCTGCTTTTTGTTCTGCTTCAGCTAAAATAGTAACGCGCTCTCTATCTGATTTTGAAGTGATTTGTTCAGCTTCTTCAGCACCTTGAGCACGAGTTTCTTTAGCTTCACGTAAACGTTCTGATTGCATACGAGCATAAACACGATCATTAATATCATTAGGGAAATCAATTCGTTTAATACGAATATTAACAATTTTAATACCTAACTTCTCAGCACTTTTATTTGCTTCAATTAATATTTCATTAACCATGGCTGCACGATCACCAGATACAACATCATTCACGGTACGTGTTGCAAAAGCATCACGTAAGCCGTTATTAACAATATTAAACAAACGTGATGATGCTAAACGTTGGTCACCACTTACAGCAGTGTAATATGAAGATGTATCAGAAATCTTCCAAAGTAAGAAAGAATCAACTAATAAGTTTTTGTTTTTACCCGTTAGATAGTTCTCAGGTTTCGCATCAATCGTTAGAATACGACCGTCAAAACGTTTCACCTCCTCGACCATTGGAATTTTAAAGTGAATCCCTGGCTTAAAATCAGCTTGTTTTATTTCACCTAAATGGAGCAATAAAACACGTTCACGTTGGTCTACAAAAAAGACAGTTGTACTCAATGCAAATAATGCCAATACAATAATAAAAAGTACTTTATTTAAACGTGATGACATATTAACGTCCTCCTCTGCTACGCGGATCAGTCTGCATAGGTAATGAACTATTTGACGACGTTGTTCCTGAAGGATAAGTAGTAAAGTTACTTACATCAACACGAGAAGCCGGTATTGAATTACCGCCACGCATTTTATCCAATGGTAAATACAACATATTACTCGTACCTTCAGATAGGTCAACCATCACTTTTTGGCTACGCGAATATACAGATTCCATTGTCTCTAAATATAAGCGTTCTTTAGTAATAGTCGGTGCTTTTTCATACTCATTCATCACCTGTAAAAAGCGACTAGTTGCACCGAGTGCCTTAGCAATAGTTTGACTCTTATAAGCTTCTGCTTCTTGCTCAACACGGAATGCTTTACCACGTGCTCTAGGAACAATATCATTGGCATACGCTTCAGCTTCATTCTTCATACGTTCTTTATCAGCATCGGCTTTTACAACATCAGCAAATGCAGATTGCACTTGTGGTGGTGGTTGAATATCAGGCATATTGAAACTTGTTACGGTCAAACCTGTTTCATAAGCGATTAATAAGTCTTGTAACGCCACTTCAGCTTGTTGCGCCATTGCAGCACGACCTGTTTTAAACACGTTATCCATGCTTGTTTTACCTACGATTTCACGAACGGCACTTTCTGTCATTTGGCGCAGAGTTAAATCAGGGTTAGCAACATTAAATAAGTATTTATCTGCCTCTTCAACATGATATTGAACTTCAACTTTCAGCTCGATAATGTTGCCGTCTTTAGTCAACATTAAAGACTCAGATGACACACTACCCCCACTTCGACCAAAACCAATCGTGGCTGTTCGAATCTGAGCAACATCCACTTTCTCAACAGTTTCAAACGGGTAAGGAATATGCCAATGCGGGCCAGGCATTGTCGTTGTACTATAAGCACCAAAACGAAGTTCTACGCCACGTTCGGCAGGCTGAACAATATATAAGCCAGAAAGAAGCCATACAATGAAAATAACGAGTGCAATCAATCCAACTGCGATTGAGCCACCATTATTTGTCGAATCATTATTATCGGATGATTGACCACCACCAAATAAGCCGCCAATTTTTTGTTGTAAATTACGGATAACATCATCTAAATCAGGTGGTGAATCGTTTCCACGTTTGCCCCACGGATCTTTATCGTTATTTCCAGGTTCATTCCAAGCCATTAAGCTCTCCAAAATGATAATTAATATTCAAACACGCCCATTTTACGGACATCACACTTATTATGAAACAATTGATTCATCAATTAGTTCATCTTCTGTTTCTTCGGGGAAATACTCTTGCAATGCCTGCCTTAATAAATCCATCCCTTCGCCTGTTTTTGCTGATAACCAGACACGAGTAATTCGTCCAGTTTCATCACGATCAATGCGAGCATCATGTGAGTCTAATTGATCAATTTTATTACACACTATCAGTTGAGGTACTTCATCCGCGCCAATTTTATCCAAAACAGTATTTACATGACTCATTAAGTCATCACGGTTCGCACCCGCTTCAACTACGTGCAGTAGTAATTGTGCATCCCGAGTTTCTTCTAATGTAGAACTAAAGGATTCGACCAAATCATGTGGCAAGTTTCGTATAAACCCCACCGTATCTGCCATTACTAATGCTTGAGTATCTATCAGTTTCATTCGGCGTAATGTTGGATCTAACGTCGCAAATAAACGGTTATCAGCATAGACATCACCTGACGTTAACCTGTTAAACAAAGTCGATTTTCCCATATTAGTATAACCAACCAAAGAAACAACTGGAATTTCAGCTCGCTGACGAGAGCGACGGCCTTGATCACGCTGGGATTGCACTTTGGATAAACGTTTTTTAAGTGACTTAATTCGATGATTTAGTAATCGTCGATCACTCTCTAGCTGTGTTTCACCTGGTCCACGCATACCGATACCACCTTTTTGGCGTTCTAAATGCGTCCAACCTCGAATCAAACGAGTCGACATATGCTTTAACTGAGCTAATTCAACTTGTAATTTACCCTCATGTGATCGTGCTCTACGAGCAAATATATCTAATATCAGCCCTGTTCGACCTAACACTCGACATTCTAAAACTTCTTCAAGATTTCGTTCTTGACTAGGTGAAAGATCATGATTAAAAATAACCAATGCAGCAC
>DAOUSV010000149.1 GCA_030627065.1 Piscirickettsiaceae bacterium
AATGGAACGGCATGCGCTATATCCGTCGCGACAATTTCCACGCCTTTCATTTTAGGGTATAAAAATAATAAAATCACTGCGCCCAATGCACCGGCACCCACGGATGACATCGTAACCATAATACCTAGAAACCCACCGGTTAAAACAGTAGCCATTGCTTTATGTTTTTCATCTTGGCGCATTCTATATAGTGCAGTTACTACAGGATGATCTGCCTGAGCTTGCATAATGCCGCCAATCCAACCTTTTAATAACAGTGCACTGGAGGTCAAAATTAACGCCACTCCTAATACTGATGTAATCAAGCCTGCATGTTTCCCGTCACCGACACCCGTTGAACTTAATACCCATAAGGTAAGCAATGTGGTGGTAACACTCCCCATCGCCAGTCGTTTAACAACAAGCCAATGAACGACTCCATGGCGCCAATAGGCCCAAACACCACCGGCTTTAGTCACTGCCGCAAATAACAAATCCGTTCCTACGGCGATAGCAGGTTGAATAGAAAAAACAAAAATCAGGATCGGTGTCATTAATGATCCTCCACCCACGCCAGTCATTCCGATCATGATGCCGACAAAAAGACCCGCTAGAGTAAAACCCCATTCCATATAGTGATAACGCCAAACAATAATAATAAAGGCTGACAAGTTTACCATTTCATAATATTCTATCAATGAATATTATTCGCTATACATATAACAAAAAGATATAAGAGTTATGAAATTACAGCAGTTGAAATATGTCCGTGAAATTGCCCGTCGAGGTTTCAGTGTCTCTGTGGCGGCCAATGCCTTGCATGCATCACAACCCGGCGTAAGCAATCAAGTCCAACAACTTGAAGATGAGTTAGGACTAAAAATCTTTGTTCGCCATGGAAAAAGGTTAACCGGCTTAACCGATGTCGGTCGCTCTGTTGTTGAAATGGCAGATCGTGTATTGCTTGATGTGGATAATATTCGCCAGCTTGCCGCCGATAGTAAAAATGACCAACTGGGCACATTATCTATCGCTACAACGCATACCCAAGCCCGCTATGCGCTGCCGAAAGCGATTAAACAATTCGCCCAACATTATCCCAATGTGCATTTGAATATGGTGCAAGGTACACCCACCGAAATTGCAGAAATGGTCGCTAATGGACGTGTTGATATTGCTATCGCCACCGAAGGTTTAGCCAAATTTGATTCCCTAGCAATTTTGCCCTGCTATGATTGGAATCGCTCCGTTATCATGCCACCCAATCATCCTTTATTAGCAGATAAAACACTCAGCCTTGAATCTATCTCCCAATATCCATTACTTACTTATGTAATGGGATTCACTGGTCGCGCGCAACAAGATCAAGCCTTTACTGACCAAGGCTTGCAGCCTAATGTTGTCTTCACAGCTACCGATGCTGATGTTATAAAAACCTATGTTGAATTAGAACTGGGGATCGGCATTATTGCCAGCATGGCTTTTGACCCTATTAAAGATGCACCGTTACAAGCCTTAGATGCCAGTCACTTATTCAAAGAAAGCACCACCCACCTTGGCATTAAACGAGGTAGTTATTTACGTGGTTTCACTTATGCATTTATTGAATATTTAGCACCACAACTAACACGTCGTGTTGTTGAAAAAGCCATTACTTAGGATATCCACATGACTATTTTTAATGCCCTCACCCGTTCTAAATTACTCTTAAAAGAGGCAACATCCCTTAATACGGATATTGACGTCTCAACACTATTCGATTCTCTTTTAATAGAGCTTGAGCATATCAACACCTTTGCCCACCAGCTAACGTCGAAGACACCATCAACAGCTAAAGAGCTACCAGAAGTGAAGTCTGGCTGTTATATATTTGCTAATCAAAAGGCCTTTTATTGCCCTGATTGTTATGACAACGACGCAACAAAAGTAGCAACCAAACGAATGAATAGTAAGCTGAGAATCTGTCCTAACTGCCGAACAAGAATTCGCTAGATTCCCATATTAAAACAAGGTGTTAATTAATACTTCCACCTTGCAAAAACACTGATATCAATGTATATTCCCCAACTGATTTTGCTTATGCAAACTCAAGCCTAGGGGCGGCAACCAAGCCTGAGATCTTCCGAACAGAAGAAACCCTATGAACCTGATCCAGTTAATGCTGGCGTAGGGACAGGCCGAGATACATTTCATACTCTTTCGAGTAGAACTCGTTATCCCCTGTCCTTTTTAATACCTTAAAAAGGATACACATGAAGTTTAAAGTTTTATCTGCTGCAGTCGCGGCATTACTTTCACCCTATACATTTGCTGAAACAGCTGAAATCGACCTACCCGCAATGGTCGTAAGTGCTGATTTTAGACCAAGCCTAGCTCAAGAAACTCCAATTAGTTTAACAACATTTGATAGTGAACTTATCGAATCTCGTGGCGCTCAGCATATTGAAGATATTTTAAACCTAGCGCCTAATGTAAACATTTCAAGCGGTGCATCTCGTGGTCAATATTTTCAAATTCGCGGTATTGGTGAGCGTAGTCAATTTACTGCACCGTTAAATCCTTCTGTAGGTTTAATTATTGATGGTATTGACTTCAGTCGTACAGGTGGAGCTGCGACTCTCTTTGATATTGAACAAGTTGAAATTCTCCGAGGTCCTCAAGGTACTCGCTTTGGTACTAATTCACTTGCAGGTGTAATCAACCTACAAAGTAAACAACCAAGCAATGATTTAGATATCCACATTGAATCAGGTCTTGCAGAATATGATACCTATAACTTAGGTGTTGCAGTTGGTGGCGCACTAATTGATGATAAATTACTGGGCAGATTTTCTATTCATACACATCAATCTGATGGCTATATTGATAATGACTTTCTTAACCGTGATAACACCCAAAACCGTGATGAAATTACCGCCCGTGGTCATTTAAAATGGCTAGTAAATAATGACCTAACGATTGATTTAAACCTGTTACACCTTAATCTAGATAATGGTTATGATGCATTTACTTTCGATAATAGTCGTAATACTTTTACAGACAATCCAGGTGAAGACAGTCTTCATACCAATGCATTTGCACTTAAAACAGATTGGCGCGCTAATGATGTAGTTCAACTACAATCATCTTTTACATACTCAAAATCTGACTCTGTATACAGCTATGACGCTGACTGGACTAACCCGGCCGATCCAACAGGCTATACTGCAGCAGAAAAATTCAGTCGAAACCGTGAAAACTATTCATTTGAAGTGCGTGCATTATCAAATGAAAATGGACGTGTTTTTAATGGCTCATCTGATTGGATTGTCGGGGCTTATCACCTTGAGCAGAATGATAATTTAAATTTAGTCTCTGACTTTGATGATTTAGACAATAAGTATAAAACAACTAACACATCTATTTTTGGTCAATTAGATACGCATCTCAATTCCAAACTTACACTCATCTCAGGTTTAAGAGTCGAGTATTTTGATGCTGACTATACAGATTCGAACGCCATAGATATTGGAACAAATGAAGTTCTATTTGGCGGCAAATTAGGACTAAACTACCAATACAATAATGATCAATTACTGTACACATCTCTATCACGAGGCTATAAATCAGGAGGTATAAATAACCTAGATCACCTTCCTGATTCACGTAGAACATTCGATACTGAATATAATCTAAGTTTAGAAGCTGGACTTAAATCTTCATGGCTTAGTGGAGCATTAATAACAAATATTAATGCCTTCTATACCTTACGTAAAGATGCACAAGTACAAAGTGCTATTGAAGTAGGATCAGGTGATTATGAAATATCAACAGCAAATGCCGCTAAAGGTAAAAATCTTGGTATAGAGGCTGATATAGATTGGTTAATAAATCAGCAATGGCGACTGTTTGCCGCAGTAGGTTTATTACGGGCGACTTTCGAAGAATACGATAACCCAGATCCTGATAGTGTCGATTTAAACGGCAGACGACAAGCACATGCTCCAAACTATCAGTTTTCACTTGGTACTGAAGTGTATTTAACGCCGAACTGGACATTCAGAACTAATATTGAAGGTAAAGATGAATTCTTTTTCTCAAATAGTCATAACGTAAAATCTAAGTCATATACTGTAATAAACTCAAGTATGGATTATCGTAATGGAGATTGGAAAGTAACGCTTTGGGGTAAGAATTTATTCGATAAAG
>DAOUSV010000024.1 GCA_030627065.1 Piscirickettsiaceae bacterium
CTTAGCTAAACAGTTATCGCAATCGACACAGGTAATTACGGTTGATTTACGTAATCACGGTCAATCTCCTCACAGCAACGAACTGAACTACCAACTAATGGCGGATGATTTAGCTGAGTTATTAGATGACTTGGAGCTGAAAGAGATTGATCTCATCGGACATTCTGTCGGCGGCAAAGTCTCCATGGCATTTAGTTATTATCATTCTGAGCGCCTAAGAAAGTTATTGGTAGTAGATGTTGCACCTAGAGAGTATCAAGGTGAGCATGAAGATATATTTAAGACTCTGCTAGCGCTTGATTTAGAAAATGCGACCACACGTAGAGAACTTGATGACGAATTAGCTATATCTTTGCCGAATAAAGCGATACGTCAATTTCTTCTGATGAATATTATTGCTGATAAGTCTGGCTTAAGATGGCGAATTAATTTAGAGTCATTAGCTGATAATTATCCATTTCTTTTATATGCTGTCTGTGATGATGAAATAATTAATACACCAACATTATTTATCCGTGGAGGCCGTTCTCATTATATTAAGCAATCTGATGATGCATTGATTCAACGTGTTTTTACAAATAGTGATATTGTGACTATTGAACAAGCGGGCCACTGGGTTCATGCTGATGCACCTAATGAATTTATGCAGATCACAACAGAGTTCTTCGAGTATGCTTAAACCTGAATTATTAGATCGTTTAATTGAATTTCGTCATGAACGAGATTGGGAACAATTTCACACCCCCAAAGATTTAGCAATTTCGTTATCTCTAGAAGTATCAGAATTATTGGAGTGGTTTCAGTGGAAAACTGATGATGATATTAAAGCTAAATTAGCATCGAATAAGCGTGAAGAGTTAGAAGACGAAGTTGCCGATGTAGTCGCCTATTTAAGTTATCTTTGTCATGATGTGGGTATTGATATTGATAAGGCTGTAGCAGCCAAAATAGAGAAAAATGCAATTAAATATCCAGTAGATAAAGCAAAAGGTCGTTCAGATAAATATAATGAATATTCCTAATTATGCATGTAGTGCTAGCATAGAGAATAACAGTGCATATTAAAGGTAAGATCAAATAATGAAAACCATTACATTTTTAATTCAATGTCCAGATCAAAAAGGTTTAGTAGCAGGTATTACAGGCTTCTTTGCCGAGCGTGAATACAATATATTACACTGTCAACAATATACTGATCTGCAAGATGGCCAGTATTTTATGCGCATTAAATTAGAAGAAAATAATGGCCAGGAGCGCGGGGGCTTAGTCAATGAATTTACTACATTTGCAAATACGCTTAGTTTAACGTGGTCGGTACGTTATTCCGATAAGCCTTACCGCGTAGCATTATTAGTAACGAGAGCATCACACTGTCCTTATGATTTATTATTACGTGAATTGGAAGGCGAACTTAAATGTGATATCCCCCTAGTTATTGGTAATCACACTGATTTGTCGGACATGGCAAAGCAGTTTAATAAGCCGTTCTATCACTTAGCAATCACCAAAGAGACTAAGCCGCAACAAGAAGCAGAAATCAATAAGCTATTATCTAAGTATGATATCGACCTCATTGTCATGGCGCGTTATATGCAAATTTTATCAGAAGAGTTTGTAGCAAAACATGCAGGACATGTGATTAATATTCATCATGGTTTTCTGCCAGCATTTCAAGGTGCAAAACCGTATCATCAAGCCTATGACCGTGGCGTTAAAATTATTGGTGCAACATCACATTATGCAACTGCCGATCTAGATGAAGGCCCTATTATTGAGCAAGGTGTTGAGCGAGTGATGCACGATAATAGCCCAGAAGATTTAGTGATGATTGGTAAAGATATAGAACGCCTTGTTCTTGCCAAAGCCGTAAAAGCACATATTGAACATAGAATTATTATTTCAGGTCGTCGAACCATTGTCTTTTCAGAAGGCGTATAAATAGTTTGGGTATTAAGGAAAGTAGCGTGTCGGAAGCATTAAAAGAAGAGTTAAAACATCTGATTAATCGTGGAAACATTGAAGTGCCACTATTACCAGAAGTTGCTAATAAAGTTTTATTATTAGCACAAAACCCTGATTCTGATGCTAGTGAAATGGCGGCGTTGATTCAGGGAGATCAATCGCTAGCTGGGCATGTGATGCGTATTGCTAACTCTGTCGCCTACACGCCACTAGCAAACTTAGTGTCTCTTCAACAAGCAATAGCTCGACTAGGAATGGGCGTTATCAGTGAGATTGCTTTAGCAGCCTCTATTGGTGCGAAAATGTTTAAGACACCAGGGTATGAAGACTATGTGGTTGATATTTGGCAGCATGCATTGGCAACATCGCTTTGGTCAAAAGAAGTCGCTCGGCAAGGACGAAGTAATGTAGAAGTCGCATTTTTAGCAGGTTTATTACATTCAATTGGTCGTCCTGCAGTATTGCAAGCAATTTTAGAATTAGCAGAAAAATATAATGTCACATTGACTGAAAGTGATATCTATCATTTAGAAAAAACACACAGCCACCAAGTGAGTGTAGCGATTGTCAATAAGTGGAAAATGCCAGAATTGGTCGTAGATGCGGTTAGTGCGTATTCCGACAATAATAATGAGCGAGTTGTAGGAGAGCATGCTGCCCATATCAATGTGGGTTCTCGCTTTGCTACTTATATGTTGACCCCAGAGAAGCTAGACAAAGAAATTTTATTAGCGTTACCTGCATTCTCAACACTGAATATCTATCAAGATGAAGTGGAAGAACTATTAGCTAAAACAGACAGTGTTGAGGCCAAGCTAGGAGGATTATCATCATGAGCGATATAGCATTTGATTACGATGTATTTGTAATTGGTAGTGGACCTGCAGGGCAAAAGTCAGCCGTTCAAGCCGCAAAATCAGGTAAGAAAGTTGCCATTATTGAACGTGATAGTTTGTTTGGCGGTGCATGTGTTCATAAAGGGACCATTCCGTCTAAAACATTGCGCGAAAATGCCTTACGCGTAAAGAATATGCGTCAAAATGCAGCATTAGCGGACTTTGAATTAGCTGAAGATACGGAAATGGTCACTTTGTTTGATCGTTTAGATGAAGTCTTGAACTCACATGATCGCTATATGCGAAAGCAAATAGATCGCAATAATATTGACAGGATCCATGGTCGTGCAAGTTTTGTAGATAGCCATACCATTAAGATCACCAAAGTTGATGGTGAAAGCTATGATGTGAGTGTTGATACTATCATTATCGCCACGGGCTCTTATCCTCGTAAACCCGATAATATTCCGATTGATCATGAACATATTTTTGATAGTGACTCTATTTTATCCATGCTGTATTTGCCATCCAGCCTAACCGTTTTAGGTGGAGGTGTAATTGCAAGTGAATATGCATCAATTTTTCAGGCGCTGGGCGTAAAAGTTACTATGATTGATCGCTATCCCACACCGCTTGGTTTTTTAGATGAGGATATGACCAAGACCTTTGTTAAAGCATTTGAAGCAATGGGCGGTACATGGTTAGGCAGTCAAACTGTCACTAATGTCTATTGGGATGATATTAGTGATGTTGTTACTGAGTGTGAAGATGGCACTATCATACGTAGCCAAAAGCTCTTATGTGCCGCAGGTCGATTGGCTAATGTAAAAGGCTTGCAGATTGAGAACTCTGGTTTAACACTTAATGAACGTGGCTTAATTAGTGTCGATGAAAACCTACGTACTGATGTTGATAATATCTATGCCGCAGGTGATGTGATTGGTCCACCATCATTAGCATCAGCATCGATGGAACAGGGACGTAGAGCGGCATGTAATGCACTTGGAATAAAAATTGGATCTATGAGTCAGCTTATTCCTTCTGGCATCTATTCGATCCCTGAACTGTCCTCCGTTGGCTTAACTGAAAAGCAAGCAAGGGAACAGAATGGCAATATAATTGTGGGGGCTGCACAATTTTCTGAAGTGGCACGCGGACAAATATCAGGCAATACAGAAGGTATGCTGAAAATTGTTGCTGATGCACAAGGTAAGAAGATATTAGGCGTGATGTTAGCCGGAGAAGGTTCAACAGAAGTGGTTCATATTGGCCATATGGCAATGTTATGTGATGCTGATGTGGATATCTTTGTTGAAAGTACGTTTAACTTTCCAACATTAGCAGAAGCCTACCGTATAGCGGCATTAGAGATATTAGCAAAGCGACCATGATTATTTAATGGTCAAAGCGTTACGATAATGTAAAAGGCCGCACTTAAGAGTGCGACCTTTTTAGTTTTAGACCTAAGAAAACATCCAGCCAGTTGGGTTGGGATGTGCTTCTTTAGCATCAAGGTATTTCATACCTTTAACACTTCGAACAATATACCAAACGACGGTGAATAGAATCACAATAAAGCCGATTAATACCATGGTTAATAACATGCCGATGAAGAAATACAATAAGCCTATCCAAAAAGTACGGATTTGGAATTGATAATGACTTTGTAGCCATTCCGGTGCATCAGCCTTATTAACGTATGCCATTACAACACCGACAAGACTTAAGAAGGGAACTACAATATTAGCTATAAATAAAATGTAAATTAGTTTGGCTGTTTTTGATTCTGACATGAAAAGTCCTTTTTAAGATTGAAAAAAAGCTATCGTAAAGATAACGGTGGCAAAATAGTGTTTTAAGCTAGAAGTGAGTTTAATATAGCTTCATAAATATCTGAGAGAGTATCTAAATCAGCCACGGAAACACATTCATCAATTTGATGAATGGTGTTATTAAGCGGGCCTAACTCAATCACCTGTGAACCTGTTGGTGCAATAAAGCGTCCATCAGAGGTGCCGCCTGAAGTCGAAAGCTCGGTATTGTACCCTGTAACAGCTTTAATCGATGATTTAACGGCATCAACCAGTGCGCCACTAGCAGTACGAAATGGCTTGCCTGATAAGTTCCACTTTAAATCATAGTTAAAGTCATGCTTATCTAATATGCTTACTACTCGCTGTTGTAACTGTTCGTGAGTGACTTCGGTTGAGTAACGGAAGTTAAAGATAAGTTCAGCAGTGCCTGGAATAACATTAGTTACACCAGTACCTGAGTTTAAGTTAGATACTTGGAAGCTCGTAGGCGGGAAATCTTCATTACCTTGATCCCATTCAATATCACACAATTCGGTCAGTGCTGGTGTTAGCAAGTGAATAGGGTTTGCCGCCAACTGCGGATACGCAATATGACCTTGTTTACCTTGCACGGTTAAATAACCATTCATTGAACCACGACGACCATTTTTAACAATATCACCGACTTTTTCAGTGCTAGTGGGTTCACCAACAATACACCAGTCTATTTTCTCGCCACGTGCTTCTAATGTTTCAATTACTTTAATTGTACCACCTGTTGCTGGGCCTTCTTCATCGCTGGTAATGAGAAAAGCGATACTGCCCTCGTGCGCATCATGCTCTACAATAAAACGTTCACACGCGGTAACGAAGGCGGCAATACTGCCTTTCATATCGGCAGTGCCTCGACCATAGAGCAAACCATCACGAATTTCAGGTTCAAACGGTGGTGAAGTCCAGTTTTCTTCTGGTCCTGTTGGTACGACATCGGTATGACCAGCAAACGCAAGTACGGGTGATTGAGTGCCCCGTCGTGCCCAGATATTATCAGTGTCACCGAAACGTAAATGTTCGATAGTGAAGCCAGTAGCAGATAAACGATCTGCTAATACTTGCTGACAGCCTTTATCTTCGGGAGTAACACTGGCTCGGCTAATAAGATCAATACTTAAATCTAGGGTTGCTGACATATTAAGGCTCACTATTACTTGGCAAAATGGACTGCGTAATCAGCTTCTTTGAAGCCGACCATGCACATTGTGTTATCAGATAAGACAGGACGTTTTATTAAAGTAGGATTTTCTAACATTAGCTCTACAGCATTGGCTTGCCCCAGCGATTCTTTCCGTGAGTCGTCTAACTGCTTCCATGTGGTACTGCGTTTATTGAGTAACACTTCCCACGATATGAATTGTAGCCAGCCATTAATGGTTGCTTCATCTAAGCCATCAACACGAAAGTCATGAAACTGGAATTCAGCATTGTTAGCTTCACACCAACGACGTGCTTTTCTAACCGTATCGCAACTTTTTATGCCGTATAAAATCATAAGGACTCGATTAAATGTTTAATTCGATGTGCCGCATCAATGCAGTCTGCAGTCGGAGCTACCAGTGCCATTCTGATTCGGTTCTGTCCGGGATTGCCTGACTCGGTATCACGGGCTAAAAAACTACCCGGTAACACGGTGACGTTTTGTTCATCAAACAGACGACGAGAAAATTCTGTATCTGCAATAGGAGTCTCAGCCCATAAATAAAAGCCAGCTTCGGGCAAGCTTACATTCATAACGGGTAACAAAATATCGAGTACAGCGGAAAATTTCTCGCGATAAAGACGTCGGTTATAAGCAACATGATCTTCATCTTGCCAAGCAGAAATCGATGCGGATTGTGTAGCTGGTGGCATGGCACAACCGTGATATGTACGGTAACGTAAAAAGTCTTTAAGGACGTTTGCATCACCTGCAACAAAGCCCGAACGTAATCCGGGTGCATTAGAACGTTTTGATAAGCTATGAAAAACAACGCAGTGGCTTAGATCATTATAACCCGCCTTAATCGCCGTTTCTAAAAGGCCGACAGGTGGTTGTTCTTCGTCAAAGTAAATTTCGGAATAACATTCATCTGAGGCGATAATGAAATCGTGTTTATGAGCCAGTTCAATTAAAGATGTGAGTGTTGCTTGATCAATAACAGCGCCAGTCGGATTGCCGGGGCTGCATATATAGAGTAATTGACAGCGATCCCAGATATCACTTGTGACATTGGCAAAGTCGGGTATGAAGTTATTATCAGCATTACAGTTTAAGAAATACGGCTCTGCGCCTGCTAAAATAGCGGCACCTTCATAAATCTGATAAAAAGGGTTTGGCATTAATACCAAAGGCTTATCGGCATTACGGTCAACAACTGCTTGTGCGAAAGAAAATAACGCTTCACGAGTGCCATTAACGGGTAAAACTTGTGTCAGTGGATCTATATTGCCATTAAGGTGAAAACGATTATCCAGCCATATGCTAATGGCACTGCGTAGTTCAATCGTGCCAGCGGTTGTTGGATAACTAGATAAACCGTGCAAATGTTCAATTACAGCCTCAGTGATAAAGCCGGGTGTCGGATGTTTCGGTTCACCAATTGATAAGGCAATATGTGCCAAGTTTTCAGGCGGCGTACATCCTGCTTTAAGTTCAGCTAGTTTTTCAAAGGGATAGGGATGAAGTTGAGCCAAATTTGGGTTCATATTAGGTATAAATAGCAATATAAAAGCAGACTATTATAACGGGTTATAGTGTGGTCGTGGTATAAGGTTCAGCTATGAACTTATCTCACAACAGCCATAATCAGTTAGCCATTATTTGTATATTGTTTTCAGCCAGTATGTGGGGGCTGATTTGGTATCCATTACGGCTACTTAATGATGCCGGTATGCCAGCGGTATGGAGCTCACTTATTATGTATTTGGCGGCCGCTGTTTTGGTGATTCCTGTGCTTTATCGGCAATATGAAACTATATTACAGTTTCGTTCAGATCTTATTCTATTAGCTATTGCGGCAGGAGTTACTAATGTTGCTTTTGTTATTGCCTTGATTGAAGGTGAGGTGATGCGGGTGATGTTATTGTTTTATTTATCACCGTTATGGACAGTGTTACTTGGGCGTTGGTGGTTAAAGGAGACATTATCCTTACCAGCGATGCTCATGTTAGCAGTTGCTATGTCAGGTACGCTGATTATGTTGTGGAACCCTGAACTTGGTTTCCCGTGGCCACATAATCTAGCTGAAGCATTAGCGTTACTAGCCAGCATTGCCTTTTCGGTTAACAATGTCTTAGCGCGTAAATTAGCATCAGTTCCAATGGGTGTAAAAACAGCCGTAATTTGGTGGGGAGTTGTTGTCGCTTCAATTATTGTGTTGCTGTTTCAACTGTCCGCGATTCCTGATGTATCGTTGTCCGTATGGGCAAGTGCATGGTTATTAGGTTGGGGGGGCATTGTGATTATGACGGTGGCTGTTTTATATGGAGTTGCCAGAATGCCCGTTTATCGTTCTTCCGTTATTATGTTGTTTGAACTGATTGTTGCAGCAATTGCAGCGTGGTATTTAACTAATGAAGTCATGACCATGCAAGAGTGGCTCGGTGGCGGTTTGATCTTGTTAGCAGGTTACGGTGTTGCTCGTGCTGAAATGAATGAAACTTAATGAGGACTTAAATAAATGATTAAATCGATTGCACATGCTAGTTTTTTGGTGGCAGATTTGGACGTATCACTGATATTTTATCGTGATGTCTTAGAGATTAAGCAAAATATGGAACGGCCAAACTTTCCATTTGAGGGTGCATGGTTAGATCTTAATGCCGAGGGCCAGCAATTACATTTGATGAAATTACCTAACCCCGATTCTATGGAAGGGCGACCTGAACATGGCGGCAAAGATAAACACATTGCATTAGTTGTTGATAACCTTGATACAGTGGCTAAAAAGTTAGAAGCCGCTGGTGTTAAAATATCACGTAGTAAATCAGGTCGAGCCGCGTTCTTCTGTCGTGATCCTGATGGAAATGCATTGGAATTCTCAGAAGATTTCACACCTACAAAAGTGTAAGGATTTGCAACAAGAAATCACCTTTCAATGACTTACAGAGTTACTCACATTATCTGTGGATAACTCTGTGAGTAACTCTGTGAGAAATCGCTAAGTATCTATTATGTAACAGTCTAATTCAAAATGGTCAAAAAGTAACCACCCAAACAATCTTATAAATTTCAATACCTTATGTTATGATTGATGGTAATCAATGACTTAGCCGTGATAGTTGTGACAGTTTTGTAACAGTAGTTGCTAAAAGTGAATAACTTTCTTCATGTCAAGAATAATTTGTACTTTTTTCGAATATTATCCAGGTTGCCCGTCCGCTCTAGCTTTGATGAAGATCATGACATAATTTACAAAAAATAATGTAAATGCAATAATCCAAAGTAGCTGTGCTGTCCCTATCAAGTGTAAGTACAAGTTTGGTAAGAATATTGGCAAAATAACGCGAATTACAGCGCCTAAAGATAGGCAAATAAATACCCATTTTAGAATGGCTGGTGGCTCGTTTATATTTCGGCCGGTATGACCGAGAGAAATACGAGACATCATACCCAGAGTCATAATACCAATACCGCCATAAGTGAAGGCATGAAGTGGTAAGGATGTTGGATATAGTTCAAAGAAGTTAAGTGCTTTTAGGGAAAAACCGAGAATAAAAAAACCATAGCCGATAAATAAGCTATATAACAGCGGTTTGTGCCACACACCTTTAGTATGCCATCCCCAAAGACGAATACTATGCATAACGGCAAGCACAAGCGCAAGTAAGGCTGTTAATAGTGCTTGATTGAAAAATACATCGGACAGCCATAGCGCGGCAAAGAGTAATAAGCTAGTATTATCAATAAATACCCAGTTTTTAAGCTGAACTTTGTAGCCGACACCGCGTTCGATGAAAAAGGGCATCACACGACGAGATAAGATAAAGATAAATGCCATAATTAGGTAAACGCCAGAGAACAAGCCCCATGACACGCCTTGGTTTACAATATGGAACACACCTAGATAATATAAAATATCAGCGGCGGTAAGCAGTAATAACACCAATATAATAAGTAGTTGTCGCCATTGTTTTACTTTAACAATCGGATGTAATACGGCTAATGTAAAGCCGAGTAAAAATGTGAGATCAGCAATCATCGCCCAATCAAAAAGTAGGGATGATCCAAAGAGTGGTAAGGCGCGCGCTAAGATCCATGTTGAAACTAATAATATTAAAGGTATACCGCTAATTGTTGGTACGCCTGTCCAGTTTCTCACTGCGGTGAGTAAGAAGCCTGCTACAACTGCAGCCCCATAGCCAAATACCATTTCATGTCCATGCCATGCGATGGGAGTGATATTGCTAACGGGGAGTGTCCAGCCAAAGCTGTAGCTTGCCATCCAAAGTACAGTGACGATAATTGAAAACAAACTGGCGAATAAGAAAAAGGGTCTAAAGCCTAATTCAAATAAGGCAAACTGTTTAACTGGTTGTTGATTGAATGGAGATTGTTGCATTAACCTTCCCTTGATAATGGAGGAAATTGTTTATCATCATAATTTTGATCTTCTTCTCCTGACGGAGCTTTTCGATGTTGTTCTAAATCTTTGAAGTTAAATAGCTCGTTATCTGCCAATTGTGATGGTGATATGTTTTGTAAACTTCGGAAGATGTTTTCTAAGCGACCGGGCTGTTGATTTTCCCATCCTTGCAGCATTTCTTTGATTACTTGTCGCTGCATATTCTCTTGTGAGCCACAGAGGTTGCAGGGAATAATAGGGAATTGTTGTGCTTCAGAATAACGAATAATGTCAGATTCACGACAATAAGCTAGAGGGCGAATGAGAATGTTAGTCTTATCATCACTTAATAATTTAGGTGGCATTGCCTTGATTTTACTACCATAAAACATATTGAGAAATGCTGTTTCAATAATGTCATCGCGGTGATGACCGAGTGCAATTTTAGTAATACCATTTTTTCGCGCATAACCATAAAGAGAACCACGACGTAGGCGAGAACAAATACCGCAGGTTGTTTTACCTTCTGGTACTACTTCCTTCACAATACTATAAGTATCTTTTTCAATAATATGAAAAGGTATATCGAGCGTAGCTAAATATTCAGGCAAAATATGTTCAGGAAAGCCCGGTTGTTTTTGGTCAAGATTAACAGCAATGATCTCAAAATCAATCGGTGCATGTTTTTGCAAGTTCATCAATATATCGAGCAAGGTATAGCTGTCTTTGCCGCCTGACAAACATACCATCACTTTATCGCCATCTTGAATCATATTGTAATCAGCAATAGCTTGCCCAACATGACGGCGCAGACGTTTCTTTAATTTATTAAATTCACGTGTTTTTTTACTTAGATCGTTGAGCATTTAGATAAGACCTGAAAAGGGTTGTACAGAAACAAGTGTATTTGGCTTTATACCATCACACTGTTCATCAAGAAGAATAAAACAGTTTGCCACACTCATTGAACGCAAGATGCCTGAGCCTTGTTCGCCAGTCGTTTTAACCTGGATCAGACCATGTTCATCTGCAAACAAAATGCCGCGCTGAAATTCATAACGACCGGGGCGTTTTTTAATAGTGCTGACACAAGGCACTTTCATTAACTGTTTAGCTTGGCTAGTTTGCCCTGAAAGTTGTTGTAATGCTTCACGAACAAACTGATAAAAAGTCACCATAACAGAAACTGGGTTACCAGGAAGACCAAAGAAAAGTGTGTTGTTAATCGTACCAAAGGCTAAAGGCCTGCCGGGTTTCATGCGTATCTTCCAAAAATCAACGTGACCAATCTCAGCTAATAATTCTTTAATATAGTCGGCATCACCGACAGAAACACCACCTGATGTTAATACAACATCCGCTTGTTCTGATGCAAGCTGTAAGGTGTTACGTAGGGCTTCTTTTTGATCTGGCACCACACCTAGATCTAAAATATCAACATCTAAGCGTTTTAACATTCCATAAAGTGTATAACGATTACTATCGTAGATTTGTCCTTCTTCTAATGTGTCACCAATAGAGCGAAGTTCATCACCGGTTGAGAAAAAAGCAACACGGAGTTTTCTATACACAGTGACTTCACCGATACCTAATGAGGCAATCAGCCCAAGATCAGCAGCTGTTATTTTATGACCTACGGGTAAAACTGCCTCACCTGTTTTTAGATCTTCACCAGCATAACGTACGTGCTGTGTAGCTTGGTGACTACCATGAACAGTAATAAAACCATCTTCTCCAGTTTTTACCTGCTCTTGCATAATTACGGTATTGCAGTCAGCAGGCATCATTGCACCAGTCATAATCCGAATACATTCACCGTGTTGGATTCTTCCTGTAAAAGGTTGGCCAGCAAAGGCTGTTCCTACTTGCTTGAGTGTAAAGGAATTAGTAGTAATATCGGAACTATGAATAGCGTAACCATCCATTGCCGAATTATCATATGGTGGCACATCAATTGGTGAAATAATAGCTTGATGCAATATGCAACTTAAGGCATCACGTAAGGCTAATTGTTGCCATACTTCAACCGGTGATAGTAATTTTGCGATATGTTGTCGTGCTTCTTGAACGCTTAATGTATTTACTTCGTGGGTATCAGCACAGCTTGCTTGGGGCGTGAATTTAGCCATAATTAGGTTATCCTTTTATGATGAACTGCTGGATATAATCGGCTATTTCATCAATATTATTAAGGTTTAATTGCTCAATATTTGTTGTTAACGTTTCATCACTTGCTATGGCAATAATGGAATGATCATCGGGATGAAGTAAGGGTTTAGCTAAACTTGGGCGATATAATTCGATTTTAGGTATTACTTCATGTTTGAACCCTTCCACTAAAATAATATCGATATTATTACAGTTTAATCGAGGAATGAGATCGGCTAAGCAAGGATTTTGTAATTCCTCAGTTTGCACTTCCATTAAGGCCATTAAGCGACTAGAAGAAACCAAGACTTGATTTGCACCTGCTTGGCGTATTTCATAACTATCTTTGCCTGGAATATCAATATCAAAGCGGTGGTGGGCATGTTTAATAACAGCAACAGTAATGTTTTTTTCTTTTAGTTTAGGAATAAGTTGGCGTAATAAGGTTGTTTTCCCCGTGCCACTAAAGGCGGCAAAGCCAAGCACAGGAACGGGCGTTTGAACTGTCTTGGAATAAGCGACAATATCATCAGGGTTATTGAAGTTAATAAAAGAATCGACTTGATCCGAGAAATCAACAATCGCTAATTTGTATTGAGATAACCATAAATCAATTTTACGGTCTCCTTGTTTAAGATAGGCCGCAAGATCATCTTCAAGATGGCAGGGTATTAAACAAAAAACAGGTTGTAATCGAACACCATCATGGGCGACAGCAATATCGGCTTGTTCACTAAGTAATGTTTCCATCATCCGCTGGCGAAGTTGGCTTGATATATTAGGAGAATCGCATGGTGCGGTTAATATATAGTCAGTCTCAACAGATTGAATCGCCGTTAACATGCCGGCCAAAGGGCCAAAAAACCCATCAATACTATCGCTAATAACAGGGTAGCCAAATGCTTGGTATTGTTCAATATTACGGTTGGCATTGATTATTAAAGAATCAACTTGTCTGCTAAGAATATCAATAGCACAGTGAATTAAAGGTCGCTGTTGATAGAGCAATAAGCCTTTATCGTCACCACCCATGCGACGAGCTTTACCTCCAGCAAGGATGACAGCGGTTATTGATGGATTTGATGATATATTCATGAGGTGCTATTTTAGCATTTTAATGATTGTTAAATCTAAATTTTACAATCAAAGAATAGTGTGAAAATGCTAAATTTCTACCACCAATATAAATAGAGAGTAAACAATGAAAAAATGGATTTTTGGAACTTTTCTGATAGCATTAAATGTGACAGTGAGTAGTGCCGAGCCTTTAGATATTGTCGTTATTGGATTATTTAACGATCGAGCACTAGTTGAAATTAATACGCAACAACAATTACTTAAGCGCGGCAAGACCAGTGCCAGTGGTGTTACTTTTATTTATGGTAATAGTGCTGGTGCAGTATTAGAGGTCAATGGACAGGAAAAAACCTATCCGATAGGTACGCATATGGTCACCGCTGTGCCGAGTGCTAAGGTTATTATATGGTCTAATAAAGGTATGTATTTAACCCAAGGCAAGGTTAATGGTCACAATGTTGATTTTTTAGTGGATACAGGTGCTTCTGCAATTTCATTTAATGCTGCAACAGCAAAACGACTAGGGTTAGATTATCTGAACGGTAATAAAGTAAGGATAAAAACTGCATCAGCAATTGGTGAGGCTTATCAAGTAAATCTTAACTCTGTTCAAGTGGGCTCTATCACCTTGCATAATATACAAGCGATTGTTATTGATGGACCAGAGCCAACGCGTACATTATTGGGAATGAGTTTTCTAAGTCAGCTTGATATGACTCAAAGCAGTAATATGCTGGAA
>DAOUSV010000108.1 GCA_030627065.1 Piscirickettsiaceae bacterium
CACTAACACGTAGATCAGGTACATCAAATTCAGTAAGAGGCTTGGGTTCAAAGGCTTCAATAACAGCAATTTTTAATGTGGATTGCTCAGCTAAAGCAACGGCTAAGGTTGCTCCAACCATGCCGCCACCAACAATAATGACATCATAATGTATGTTCATAATGGCAATCCACGACCTAGTTTGGGTTGTTTGCGTGCTAGCCCCATACTTTTTCTAGCAAGCCAATGTTTAGCAGGTGGAAATAGTTCAACAAGTGCCAAGCCTGCCCCACGGAAATGACCTAATAGTGGATTATCATTACTAAACAGGTCAACTAATAAGCCCGTGCTATTAATAACATTATCCTGATCATCTAGTCGCCATTGTGCGTAATCGTGTAATAAGCGAGGAACTCCACAATCTTCAGGTTGATTACTCAGTACATCGGCTAAGGCGGCAACATCACGTAAACCCAGGTTGAACCCTTGCCCTGCAATAGGATGCAAACTGTGAGCGGCATTGCCTATTAAGACAATACGTTGCTGAGTAGGCTGATCGGCTTGCATTAATTTAAGTGGATAACTATTACGTTGTCCGACCTGCATTAGTTTACCTAAACGATAACCAAAGCGATCTTGTAATTGAGCTAAAAAGTCTTGATCGGAAAGGTTCAGAATGTCGACTTCATCACCTGATTTTACTGTCCACACTAAACTGCAACGATTGTCTGACATGGGTAATAAGGCAATGGGACCAGCATCGGTAAAGCGTTCAAATGCACGACGTTGGTGTGGGCGCTCTGGGGTAATATTGGCCGTAATGGCTGTTTGTCCATAATCACGTGTTAATGCATCTAAACCTAATAATTGGCGAATAGTAGATTGTGCACCATCGGCGGCAACGACTAATTTAGCTGTTAGTTTTTGACCTTCTTTTAATGTTAATTCAACATGATTTTTGTGTTGAATTAATGATGTCACATTATTTGGGCTGAATAGTTCAAGATTATCTTGTTGAGCTAAGGCTTGATTTAAAACAATTCCCATAGAACGAGCTGTGATTACCTGACCTAAAGCCGGCACGTTTTCATCCTCTGCGGATAGACGTGTGATACCAAAATGACCACGATCTGATACATGAATATCTGTAATAGCCGTGCAATAAGTGCTTAATTGAGGCCACAAACCCATAGACTCAAAAATACGTTGAGAACCATAAGAGAGGGCAATTCCACGATCATCATAGCTAGGTTGTTGTGTGGAATCTGGAGCAAAGGCTTCGATAATGGCAATAGTGAGCGAGGTGTTTTTCAGGGCAAGCGCTAAACTTGCGCCAACCATTCCGCCGCCCACGATTAGAATATCGAAGTCTGTTTGTGCCATTTTATTTATCCTCAGCCATTAAAGCCTCAATCTCATCAATTTCTTTGGGTGCGTTTTTTGATAATACATCATGTCCAGTTTTGGTGACCAAAACATCATCTTCAATACGAATACCGATAAAATGCCATTTCTTAGCAAGAGATTTTGGATCGCGAATATAAATGCCAGGCTCAACAGTCAGCACCATTCCAGGCTCTAACACGCGCCATTCACCACCAACTTTATAATCACCGACATCATGTACATCCATACCCAGCCAATGGCCGGTACGATGCATATAAAATTCACGATAAGCCTCTTTCTCGATTAATGTATCAAGCTTACCTTTTAATAGACCTAACTCTAATAGACCTTCGGTAATAACGCGTACTGCCGCTTCATGTGGTTGATTCCAGTGATTCCCCGGTTGTACTTCAGCTATAGCGGCTTTTTGAGCATCAAGAACAATAGTATAGATCGCTTTCTGACTAGGGGTGAACTTACCATTTACAGGGAATGTACGTGTAATATCGGCGGCGTAATATTGATATTCAGCACCTGCATCAATCAACAATAAATCATTATTTTTTAATTTATGATTATTTTCGATATAGTGCAAAATACAGCCGTTCTCACCACCACCGACAATAGAAGGGTAAGCTGGAGAGCGACAATCATTTTTTATAAACTCATGAATGATTTCGGCTTCCACCTGATATTCCCATTGTCCTACTTGAGTAGATTTCATGGCACGAATATGTGCCTGAGCTGATATTTCAGCGGCATAACGCATTGCCTTTATTTCAGCACTGCTTTTGAAAAGGCGCAACTCATTTAAGCTATGATCAAGCTCAATGATTTCAGTAGGCGAGTGCATGCCTTGTCGAGAAGCATTACGAAGATGATTTAGCCAGCCGACCATGCGTTGGTCAAAGCTTGGGATATTACCCATGGTGTAAAAGACTTTTTCTTTGCCTTCTAAAAGCCCCGGTAAAATGTCATCAAGATCGGAAATAGGATAAGAATCATTTGCACTATATTGTTTGATAGCACCTTCTTGACCTGCACGATAACCATCCCAAATTTCTTTCGATAAATCTCGTTCGCGGCAAAATAATAAGTATTCGCCATGAGGTCGCCCTGGCACAATAACGATGATAGATTCAGGCTCATCAAAACCACTTAAATAGTGGAAGTTACTGCCAGCACGATAGATATAATCAACGTCACGGTTACGGTTTGCAATAGGTGCACTTGGAAGCACTGCAATCGTGTTGTTACCCATAATGTCGATTAGATTCTGGCGACGCTTTGAGAATTCTTTATTATTCATAATGATATTTTAAGGTTACTTTTAGTGTTCTGTTTGGTCAGACGTATCAAGAGGTTGTAATTCACCGTAGATTAAAAATAGCCCCATACGCATATATTCGACTAATTCTTCAAAGTTAGAATCTTCTTCATCTGAATCGCTTAACTCATCATCACGGATCTGACTAATATTGATAATGTCAGCAATATATTCTTTAGAATCGGCAGATAACTCAGTGTCATCGGTTAATCCTGATGCGCCCAAGCCAAAAACAAGCCCTTGGCACCATTGTGTCATGGCTGAAATGCGTGAGCTGATAGGAGCATTATCATCTGGCAGTTCTAGTTGTAAATCGAAATCTAGACTGTTTAATGATTGTACTGTTTGATCGAATAAAGCCATCAAGTCGAGAATTTCATCTTCATCAGGATTAAAGTCTTCAAACAGGTTTTTATACCAAGAATTGCGACTTGCCTGAGAATTTAGACATAATAATCCGCATAATGCGCCTTGTAGTTCGGCAGCACTAACAGGGCCATCTCCATTATCACTGTTTGATGAAATAGAGGGAAAATACAATTCAGACATGATGATACAACCTAAAATTAAAAAAAATATTAAGACAATTGTTGACCCAAACGGTAGGGCGTGACTATAGTTAAGCATTATTTTCGCACAGTTAGACATCATATTAATGGAAAAAGAAGCGATTCAGCAATTAGAAGTACAGGTAGATGACTTGCTTAAAGCCAGTCGTCGGATACGTGATGAAAATATGCTGTTAAAATCTCAGAAATCTGCATGGCTATCAGAACGTGCGCAATTAGTTGAGAAAACAGACTTAGCACGTAACCGTATTGAGAAAATGGTCGGTCGTCTAAAGGAATTGGATGACGAATTATGAGCACACCGGTATTAGTTAAAATTTCAGGGAAGGAATATCAAATTGCTTGCCCTGAAGATGAAAAAAAAGGGCTTATTGCTTCTGCTGAGTTATTACATAACAGTATGGAAGAAATTAGAGCTACTGGTAAAATTGTCGGTACAGACCGTATTGCTGTTATGGCTGCGCTTAATTTAGCGCATGATTTGATTACCTTGCAAGATGGCGAAGGCAGTGATGCCAAAGGCTTAAATCAAAAGATTTTGTTGATGAAAGAAAAAGTTAGCCACTTTTTAGATGAAGAACGTCAGTTAGATTTATAAATAAAAGCTTCCAAGCCCTATAAATAGGCGTATGATCAATCATAGTCCCTGCGGTGTTCGATAGTGACATTTGTTTCTTGACCCGATAAGCATTTATGCACCGGAACTGACTAATAACAGGCGTGCAAACTCATCCAGTAATGAGGAGCCCAACGTTATTAAGATTTTCCAACTTGAACCAAAAATGGTTCAAGAACTCCGATCACAACGGCACTGTGGGGCAACTATCTTTCTTTAGTTCTCAAAATATTTTCCTAAATCCTGCTCACTGTTTTAATAGCCTTTCTGTTGATATACCCGTGACCATCCAAGTTGCAGATTTATATCACTCATACCAACCGCGCTTGCTGCGTTATATTATTGAGTAATAGAACGACTATTACATCAATAATATGCCTTGCCATCACGATTATTATAAGCACTAAAAACCTGCACCTTGAATGATAACGGGTATATATGGATAATTACCTAACGTATACAGCAATCGAAATAAAATGGCAGATAGAGCCAAATAAAACAAACAAATGCCAAATACCATGCGCATGGCGAAGTTTGTTCAGATCATCGAGCACATAAAAGATGATACCAACAGTGTAAGCAATGCCACCTATGGTCAACCAAACAATACCAGCAGGGGGGAAAGCAAGTTGTAATTCAGAATAGCTAAATACACAAAGCCAGCCCATAACTAGATAAATCAATACCTGTAACCATTCGATACGTTTGGTCATAAAAATATCCAGTAATAAACCAATGATGGCGAGCAGCCATATGAGAGTCAACATTACTAAACCATCGCTGTCACCGAGTGAAACCAGCATATAAGGTGTGTAAGAGCCTGCGATTAATAGATAGATAGAAACATGGTCTAGCTTTTGGAATATTTTTTTAAGTTTAGGTGAGTGAAAGCTGTGATATAGCGTAGATGGTATACAGCAGGATTAAGTTAAGTCCAAAAATGGTAAAGCTAGTAATTATCTGCCAACTGTATTGTTGAATGCTGATGGTTAACGATACGCTAAAACCGACCACCGCCAATACAGCGCCAATCAAGTGAGTAATACTATTTAGTTTTTCGCCGTAGTACATTGTGTCTCATGCCAAGGTTAGATTGGCATTGATTTTAAACGGTTATCATTCAAAATGCAGATTGTTTTTACCGTTCATGGTGAACGGTGTTTATTTTCTAAAATCTGCAAGTTGAATGATAACGGGGATAGACTATAGACTTGGATAATCAGTATATCCTTTAGCATCACCACCATAAAAAGTTTCTTGATCAGCGGGGTTAAGCGGCGCGCCTAGCTGTATTCTTGCTGGTAAGTCAGGGTTAGCAATAAAAGGAACACCAAAGGCGATAAAATCACTACTGTTATTTTGTAAGCTTTGTTCAGCTAACTCTCCTGTGTAACCACCATTTGCAATGTAAGCACCATTAAATCGTTGACGTAATGCGTTAAAGTCAAAGTCTTCTGTACTCTCTTCTCCAAATCGTTCTACGATATGAATGTAGGCAATATTAAATTGATTTAACTTTTCGACGAGATAATTAAATAATTCCTGACTATTACTATTAGACATTGAGTTAAAGGTACCGGTAGGTGATAGACGGATACCAATACGGTTATTGTCCCAGACTTCAGAGATAGCTTGGGTAACTTCTAATACTAAGCGCGTACGGTTTTCGATACTACCACCATAAATATCATTACGATTATTGGTACCATCTTTTAAAAACTGGTCGAGTAGATAGCCATTAGCAGCATGAATCTCAACGCCATCAAATCCTGCTTGTTTGGCGTTAATTGCTGCTTGTCGGTATTGCTCGACAATACTTGGAATTTCATTTAACTCTA
>DAOUSV010000152.1 GCA_030627065.1 Piscirickettsiaceae bacterium
AGCGGAGAGAGTTTCAAGTTTAAGACCAAACAATCTTGTTGCTCCTCATCATAATAATATGGCGCAGGCTCCTCATCCAATACACTAAGTGCTAGCTCAACCCATTCATAATGAGCCAGTTCTTTTATAAAAACAGGATCACTTTTGCTATTACGTTCATTGTCTAAATACGCTAAAAACTCATGTGCTATTTCATGAAATAACGGCGTTTTACAGCGGTGTTTAATCAAGAAGTCACGAATCATACTATGCCATGTTTGATCGGTTGTTATTTCTCTTAACACCGGAAAGCCATTGGCAATAAAGCCTTCAATATTATTGTAAAACAATTCTTGATAAATAATCATGCGACGTTGTTCAATATTATCAGGTGCCGGATTGTTTTCAGGATCACGAATGGCACGGGCAAACTGATATTGAGTTTCAATAAAACTAGACTGTTGCGACATTACGTTGCTCCCATTTCGACTGATAATCACGGATCTGATCCACTTCATTAATCAGCGAGTTTAAAGAGGGGATATTAAAGTCCCGTTCTAATAAGGTAGGTATAACACCGTGACGTTGGTATGTGGTTTGTAACAAATCCCAAACAGGATCGATAATATCAGCACCATGCGTATCGACTTTTAGATCATCAGCTTCATCATAGTGGCCAGCAATATGGATATAGGCAATGCGCTCTGTAGGCACTGATTTAATATAATCTTCAGCATTATAATTATGGTTAATACTATTGACGTAAACATTGTTCACATCCAGTAATAAATCACAATCAGCTTGTTTAATCACCGCGTTTAAAAAGTCTATTTCAGGCATTTCTTGGCCTGGCGCAGCATAATAAGAGACATTTTCCATCACGATTCGTCGTTCAAGGATCTCTTGTACACGTTGAATGCGACTGGCAACATGTGTGACGGCTTCCTCAGTGAACGGTATAGGCATTAAATCGTATAAATGCCCTTCATCACTGCAATAGCTTAAATGTTCGCTATAACAAGGGATATTATGCTTATCGAGAAACTTTTTCAGGCGAATGAGAAAATGCTCATCTAGGGGTGCTGGGCTACCAATTGATAATGATAAACCATGACAAATGATGGGATATTTCTGTGCGAAATGTGCAAACTTTTTGCCGAGAAGCCCGCCCATTTCCATCCAGTTTTCAGGAGCAACTTCTAAAAAGTCAGCAGATTTGTGATCAAGTGCATTAAGTTCGTCCATAAAACTTCGGCGAAGTCCTAAACCTGTACCGGAGAGTGGGCAGGAGGCTGTATTCATTTTCAATTCCTGATTAGATGTATTCCATTATGACCAATAAATAGTAGAAATGTTACAAAAGTCTCAACGGCATACTATGCCGTTGAGGTATGTAATTGTTTTAATCTATATTGATTTCAAACATGGTGCGATCAACACCAACATTGCCTGTTTTCTTATCAAAGATATAAACAATCGCTTTATAGTGACCAGACTTTTTGAGTGTTGTTTTACCCGAGAACATGCCGACAGGGCCTGTGAAATCAAGTTCTACTTCACCTACTTTCACATCATTTTGCATTAAGATTGCCGTTACTTCGTAGTTCTTAGGATCCCAAGGGCCATCAGGGTAAATAGGGCAGCCACAAAGTAATGATGCTTTCGTATAAATATCAACTTTGCCACCTTCTAAAACACGCGTCCAAGCATCAACAATAAAGCCAGGCATATTAAGCGTAATACCATCACCTAAAATATCTTTACCAGGAATCACCCAGCTAGTAACCGAGGCTTCTTGCAAGGCTTGGCGATAGGCATAAGGGCCAATTACGGCGAAGCGAAGTAGGCGAGGGCTATTAATATCAACTTTTGCTAAAAAGCCTGCTGTTTTGTCATCAGATAACACTTGTCCACGTGTAATAGGTTCTTTGATGATTGCTTTGGTGCTACCTGTGCCGCCATTAATCCAACCTTGGTCAAGAATTTCACCGGTTTCAGCATCTGTAACAACAACTTTAACGCCACCGACACTAGTACCAATATATTTAGCATCATGTGCTTTAGCGCGAATCATAATACTTGTTTCAGTCGCCAAACTATTTGCACTTAAGACTAGGCCAAGTAATGTAATACTGAGTAATTTAACTATTTTCATAATACGTAGTTCCTTTTATATTTAAGCTTGTGTTTCTGGTGGAATAACACTGTCTTCACTCCAAGCATCAAAACCACCTAACATTGAGTGAATATTAGTAAAACCAAGTTGCTGCAATGTGGCCGCTGCTAATGCCGAACGGCCACCAGATTTACAATAGACCACGATAGGCGTGGTTTTATCCTGAAACGTTGGATGATTCGCAATCATAAATTCCAACATGCCACGTGAAATATGAAAGGCATTAGGAATATGGCCTGTTTGATATTCAAGTAATTCACGCACATCAAGGGCGACACTGCTACTATCTAGCATAGTAATCGCTTGTTCGAGTGTAACCTCAGTGATGACTAACTTAGCTTCTTGCACTAGCTCCATGGCTGTTTTTGACATTATTTTCTCCTGAGTTAAAGTATTTAAATTCATCATTATTCTATATTAGAATTAACTGATATGTAAAAACAGTTTTATACTACGCCTTTCTAGTAGAATATGTACCTTATGTTTACTTATATTATAAGAAGAATTTTATATGCGTTCCCTATCTTAATCGGGGTTAATGCACTGACGTTTGCTTTATTTTTCATGGTGAATACACCTGATGATATGGCACGTATGCATCTCGGTGTTAAACACGTGACACAAGAGTCTATGGATGCGTGGAAGCAAGAGCGCGGCTATGATAAAGCCTTATTATGGAATAGTGACGCAAGTGGTACAGATAAAGCGACAGATACAATATTCTTTAATACATCGCTTAATTTGTTTGTATTTCAATTTGGTCAAGCAGACGATGGGCGCGATATTGCGCGCGATATAAAAGTGAGAATGTGGCCAAGTCTAGCCATTGCTATCCCCATATTTATTGTTGGCTTATTGGTTAATATCACCTTTGCCTTATTAATGGTCTTTTTTCGAGCTACTTATATTGATTTATCCGGCGTGGTTTTGTGCGTGGTGATAATGTCGATATCTGGTTTGTTTTATATTATTGGTGGGCAATTCTTAGTAGGTAAGTTAATGCAGTTAGTGCCTATTTCTGGTTATGGCGAAGGCTGGAATGCGATTAAGTTTCTTATTTTACCGGTTACTATTGGCATCGTATCAGGCATCGGTGCCGGCTCACGCTGGTATCGTACTTTGTTTCTGGAAGAAGTATCAAAAGACTATGTGCGAACAGCTCGTGCTAAAGGCTTGTCAGAAGTACAAGTCTTGTTTAAGCATGTATTGAAAAATGCCATGATTCCAATTTTGACTGGTGCAGTCGTGGTATTGCCAACCTTATTTATGGGCAGTTTGATTTTAGAATCATTCTTTGGTATTCCGGGTTTAGGGAGCTACACCATCGATGCTATTCAAGCACAAGACTTTGCCATCGTTCGCGCCATGGTATTTTTAGGCTCAGTGCTTTATATCCTTGGTTTGGTATTAACCGACCTGTCTTACACTGTAGTTGACCCGCGAGTACGATTAGATGGCTAAAAAGTTACGCCAAGAAGCATTACGTTGCCTATTGATAAAAGATCCATTACTAAAGGTTGAACAAACCTTCCAGCTTTATCAGCAGTGGCAAAATAGTGAGTTAGAATTATCACATGAGACACTTGATGTGCCTGATATGCCCGGGCTTCCTGACAAGCCAGTGCTTGTGGCAGCGAAGGACTTACCACGACGACGAAATAGTGCTGAAACGGGTAATGCCACATTAATTCATGCCATTACACATATTGAATTTAATGCCATTAATCTTGCTTGGGATGCGATTGCACGATTCCCTGACTTACCTCGACAATTTTATGATGACTGGGCGCGAGTTGCTTTTGAAGAAGCGCAACACTTCACCTTGTTACGAGATCATTTAGTAAGCTTAGGCTATGATTATGGTGACTTCCCCGCGCATACTGGCATGTGGGAAATGGCACAAAAAACACATCATGATCCATTAATAAGAATGGCATTAGTGCCACGGGTATTAGAAGCGCGCGGTTTGGATGTTACTCC
>DAOUSV010000036.1 GCA_030627065.1 Piscirickettsiaceae bacterium
GTAGAAGCTGAATTAAAGAGAAACTTTAAACAAGATCTACAAGGTAGTCGTGCGATTGTTTTTGGCGGAACGGGACCTGTTGGTCTTGCAACGGCTGTTATTGCTGCACAGGCAGGTGCTAAAACAACAATTGTGGATCACTTCTCTATTGATACTGCACTTGAATATGCCAATGAAGCAAAACGTCGCTATGGTGTCGATCTTGAAGCGACTACCGCAGCCTCAGATGCAGATAAAGCACGTTTAATATCTAATGCTGACGTTGTATTTTGTACCGCAAAAGCGGGAATTCAAGTCTTAAATTCATCGGTATTAGCTGATGCAAAACAATTAAAAGTAGCTGGTGATGTTAATGCCGTACCTCCATTGGGTATTGAAGGTGTTGGCATTATGGACTTCGGTGTTCCATTAGAACATGCCTCTAATTCTAAAGGATCTGTAGGCATTGGTGCACTTGCTGTTGGTGATATTAAATACAAATTACAACAAGCATTACTAGAAGAAACTCTAAGCACAGACAAGCCAGTTTACTTAGACTTCCGTCATGCCTTTGATGGTGCACGTAAACTCGTTTAAAAGAATCTATATACTATGCAAGACCTGAACGTCCCCGTTCTAATTCTTGCACAAAGTGGGCGATTTTTAGCCCAATCCGCCACCCAAGCCGGATACCGTGTTTGGGTGGCGGATTGCTTTGGCGATCAAGATACCTTAACGGCCGCCGAGCGGTGGCAAGAATCCCCAGACTTTTCCAAGCTAACACCCGCTATATTATTAGAACTCCTTGCCAAAATCACTCAGGGAGAGCCATGCATATTGGTTACTGGGAGTGGTATTGAACTTTGCTATTCCTTACTTGAAAACTTGCCTGCGAATATCACGCTTGCTGGAAATCAATACCAAACCATTAAACACGTCAAAGTACCCGCTTTATTCTTTGATTTATTAAGCCGACTTCAACTTCCTTATCCCGATACGTATTTCAAGCACCCTCTTGATAACAAATGCTACTTAACTAAATCAGCTTCTGGCTTAGGTGGCATCCATATCCAATATTCAAGTCATTCGACTAATATTAATGATCCGTATTTCCAAGACTTTATAGAAGGAGAAAGTGGCTCAGCACTATTTCTCGCTAACGGCAAGTTGGCTCAAGTTATGAGTATCAACCAACAACACTTATCACCTATCAAAGAGGCACCATTCCGCTTGGGCTCAATTGAAACACCATGGAGAATTTCAAATCAGCATACGCAACAACTTGTACAGGCGGTTAATTTAATCACATCTGAGGTTGGACTTTTAGGCTTAAACAGCCTCGACTTTATTATCTCTAACAATCAATTACAATTACTAGAAATCAACCCACGACCCAGTGCATCCGTAGAGCTTATTCACAAAGATATACCGATCTTTCATTATCATATCGATGCCTGCAAGGGAAACTTGCCATTCAAACATTTCAATAAAGAAACCGAAACAATGTCATTGCATTATTTTTATGTTGACTATGACTGTATTATTCCTGAAGACATAATTTGGCCAAAAGAGTGTCGTGACCGACCACATACAGGGACTTGTATTAAAGAGTACCAGCCTATCTGTACGCTTATATCTAAGCCCCTTAAGGTTCACACTATTAAACAGACTATTGAGACTCAGTTAAAGCGTAATTAACGCTATAAATCATCATCCTCAAAATTATAATTAAGATGCTCTGATGGCTCATGAATATAATAACCCTGTGCATAATCAACACCTAAACGCCATAACAAGGCCAAACTATTCGCATCAGATACAAACTCAGCAATGCTCTGCTTACCCGCTTTCTTTGTCATTTCAATAATGGCTTTTACTGCTGCCTGATTTTCTGTATCTTTAGTCATATTTTCAACAAAAGCACCATTGATTTTCAAGTAATCCACATCAAGCTCGCTCAAACTCTGTGAAAAGTCCAAACCTGATCCAAAGTGCTCAAGAGCAAATTCACAACCCACACTTTTCAACTTAGAAATCATGCTCTTGGCATTCTCTAAGTTTTCTATTGCTGCCGTTTCACTTATCTCAAAAACAAGCGCGATCCCATCTAAATCATAACTATTTAACAGTCCACACAACCAATCAATGAACTCTGCTTTAGCCAGAGTTTGTTTTGATAATCGAATAAAAAATCGTGTCTTAGGATGTTCTTTATGATGTTGAACCAAACTTTTTAAGGCATTGATAATAACCCACTCGTCAATACTATCCATCCATTCAGACTGACTTGCATATTGAATGAATTGGTCTGCAGCAATAGGAGTATCTCCTACGTCCTTTAAGCGTAGCAAGACATCGTATAGCTCTTGCTCTTGACCATGCAAGCTAACAATAGGCTGATAAAATAATTCAAACCCATCATTTTGTAGTGCATCCTGTAGACGTGATTGCCAAACTGAAGCTTCATCAGTTAGATCATCACCTGCAGATCCTGCAGGCTGATATCGCTCAATTTGACTACCCTCCCCATTCTGAGCCTGCATACAGGCCCTATCCGCATTATCTAATACGGCAGAAACAGATGATAATTTCTCTGTAATTCGGCTAATGCCGATACTACATCGCACTTCTATTACAGCCCCATTTACAATGGGTTTATAACGATTAATTACTTCTTTATAAGCCTTTGCACGCTCCAAAACATAGTCATCGTCATCATTTTCAATAATAACGGTAAATACACGATCTGAATAACGGGCTAGCATTTCACCTTCAGCAACAACTTTACGTAATAGTGATGCAATCTCTTTCAGTATCACATCACTCGCATCAAGGCCCACCTGCTCTTTTATTGCCTGAAAATCATCAATTACAATATACAATAACTCAGCATCACCTTCACCTTCGCCAGCTTTACCAGTAACTTTTTCCAGTTCATCTCTAAATTGAGCCCGGCCATATAACCCTGTAAGTAAATCATGCTCACTTAATGACTCTAATTCCCCACTCACAGATATATCTATGCTTTCGTCAAAAACAACCACTTGCGTACAAGCTTCACCTTCTACTTCTGCATGACTAAATTCAATATTCGCTTTAAATCCAGTACCGTCTGCACGAACGCATTGTACGGATAAAGATTGAGGTTTTGAATCTATTTGTTCTGAAAATTGTCGAAAAACAGATTTAAATTTAGCCTGTTCCTCAGCCTCAATCATATCGAGGATGGGCAAGCCATCTATATCTTCCTCATCTTCATAACCAAATAGAATTAAGTAGGCACTATTAACGTAAATATGCATTCCTTCATGCATATAGGCCACCGCATCTCGAGAACTTTCTAGCAATAAACGAGAGCGTTTCTCACTTTCTCGTAATGCACGTTCATTCCGTCGAGCTAATCGTCTTGAAAATAGATTTTGCAACTCTCTCTCGACTGCAAACTGTAACCGCTTAGTATCACTAAATTTAATAATATCTTGTGCACCAACCTCATAAAGAATATCAATATTCTCTTGCTCAGAGACAAGTACAATACAAGGAATATCTCGACCCAATCGGTTGAGTAAGTTAAGGACGTCACGTGGTGGAATTACAGATGCAGTATCCCGGCAAATAATTAAGTCCCACGTTTGACTTGTCAATGACTTTTCTATATCGGCCACAGTATCTTGGCGAGAAGCTCTTACAGCATGACCTGCACTTCTTAATATACCCGTAATGCTATCAGCATCAGTGAGCGAATCATCAACTAGTAGTAGGCGTAAAATGCCTTCAGCTCTAGCCACGTTTTTGTCCCCTTTTCAAAGATGTTATCGGTTTTTTCCCTTCTAACTGGGTCATTTGACCTTCCATCCATTGATAAACTTGTTGATTTACTTCTGTCACGGTTTTATCTTTAGTAGCTATCTTAGCCCCTATTACTAATTTAATCACGCCTGGTTTCTTTATGAACTGATTCCTCGGCCATACTTTGCCGGCATCATGTGCAATAGGAACAATTGGATAACCAGATTCTATTGCTAATTTTGCAGCACCGATACCAAACCGTCCCATCTCACCTGAAGGGACACGAGTTCCTTCAGGAAAAATAACAATCCAATAACCTGATGTTAACCGCTCCTTACCTTGTTCAATAATTTGATTTAACGCCTGTCGACCGGCACCACGATCTATTGCTATAGGCTTTAATGCTGCCAAGCCCCACCCAAAAAAGGGTATCCATAACAATTCACGCTTTAGAACCCAAACCTGTGGTGGAAAGATAGCTTGTACCGCTAAAGTCTCCCAAGCCGACTGATGTTTACACATAATAATGCACGGTTCATCAGGAATTTCCTCGTTCTTTTCAATTTGATAACTAATGCCACAAATTTTCTTTAGCATCCAAACATTAAAAACAGCCCATTGTCGTACAACCCCATAGCGATATTTAAAGGGGAATGGCCATAATATAATACTTATAAATGAAAATAGTATGATAGTAATTGCATGAAAAGTAACGAAAATAAGAGAACGTAAAAATAACATTAATCAGTGGCTTCCAATAAACTATTAACAGCGGCAGCTAAATCATCATAAACCGCCACACCTTCAGGAATTCCGCCTTCTAGGGTATTTAATCCCTTGCCCGTTTTAACCAAAATAGCCTTTGCACCAACGGATTGCGCGGCCTGTAAATCACGTAATGAATCTCCTACCGCCGGTACATCTTTCAAATCGATTCTTAATCGACTGGACAACTCTAAATACGCACCATCCTGAGGCTTACGACAGCTACATTCATCATCAGGCCCATGAGGGCAATATAATACCGCCTCAATTTTACCGCCAACTTGTGCCAACATGCGACGCATTTTGCTATGGATTTTGGTCAAAGTGTCAACATCAAACAATCCGCGAGCAATACCGGACTGATTGGTAATCACCACCACTCGATAACCGGCATAATTCAGTCGTGCAATCGCTTCTAAACTGCCATCAATAGGTTCCCACTCCGCCGGCGACTTAATAAAGTCATCAGAATCATGGTTTATCACCCCATCTCTATCCAGAATAATTAGCGACATTGAATTACACCTTATCCCTGTAATAAGGAAATATCAGCGACACCCAAGAATAACGCACGTGTCTGGTTCAACAAATTCAATCTATTTTGACGAATAGCATCATCATCAGCCATCACCATGACTTGATCAAAGAAGCCATCAACCGTTTCACGCATATCAGCTAAACAGGTTAAAACACCGGCATAATCTGCATTTGCCATTAAGGGTTTAACAGTTTGACTTACAGCGATTAACTTATCAGCCAATGCCTGCTCTGCCGCTTCTTGCAATAAGTTCTTATCGATTTCCCCAGCTTCGCCTTCAACATTATTCTTACGTAAGATATTACCAATACGCTTATTTCCTGCTGCTAAAGATTCTGCTTGTTCTAGTTTTCTAAATGCTGCTACCGCATGTAGTCGTTGCATGAAATCAAGCGGTTTCGTTGGTTGCATCGCCAGCACAGCTTCAAACACATCAGCCGTAATACCTTTATCTGAGGCATAACCTTTTAGACGATCAAACAAATAACGCATCACTTGTGAATTAACCTCTTTCTCGGTCAACACGTCGCCCAAGCCTTGTTGTGCTTGTTCGATCAATACGGATAAATCAAGATTAAGGTCATTTTCAATGATAATTCTTAACACACCTAATGCAGCACGACGTAATGCAAACGGGTCTTTAACGCCCGTTGGCGGCTGTCCGATACCGAATAAGCCGACTAAGGTATCTAGTTTTTCAGCTAAACTCAGTGCTTGGCCTGATTTTGTTTTTGGTAAAACATCACCAGAGAATCGCGGTAAATACTGCTCGTCTAATGCTTCAGATACTTCATCATGTTCGCCATCTAAGCGAGCATAATAACGCCCCATAATACCTTGCAAGTCAGGAAATTCACTGACCATTTCGGTCACTAAATCACATTTAGCTAATAAGGCTGAACGCTCCGCCAATTTGGCATCACCACCAATTTCAGTAGCGATTGAAGCCGCTAATTTAGCCACCCGTGCTGATTTATCAAATACTGATCCCAGCTTATTTTGGAATACAATTGTTTTTAACTGCTCTTGGCGATCTGCCAGTGGACGTTTTCGATCTGTATCCCAGAAGAAAGCAGAGTCACTTAATCGAGGCAAAATAACACGTTCATTACCTGCAATCACTTGTGCAGGATCGTTGCTCTCAATATTACAAATAGTAATGAAATACGGTAATAAATCACCTTTATTATCACGTACCGCAAAGTATTTTTGATGCTCTTCCATTGAAGAGATTAATGCTTCTGCTGGCAATTCAAGAAAGCGTTTATCATAAGAACCTGATAAGGCAACAGGCCATTCAACCAGCCCAGTCACTTCATCTAACAAATCTTCATTCAGTACCGCTTCACCACCCAGCGTCGTCGCTAACTCAAGTACTTGGCCTCGAATCGCTTCACGTCGCGTCACCATATCAACCACAACATGGCCTTCTGTTTCCAATTGTGGCGCATAGGTTTGAGCAGACTCAATACGAATGGCTTCTGGATGATGGAATCGATGACCTCGTGTTTCTCGACCCGATGTCACACCCAATAATTCAAATGGAATAACCTCGTCACCCAATAATAAAACCAACCAATGCACAGGACGAACAAACTCACCCGGCAAATCACCCCAACGCATACGTTTAGGAATAGGCAGAGCTTGGATTGCTTGTTGCAAAATATCAGGAATTAAACTTGCCGCATCAGCACCAGTTTGTTGTTGTTTAAACACCAACCAAGCACCTTTTTCGGTTTCCATCTTTTCAAGATCATCAACTTCGACCCCACAAGAACGAGCAAAACCTTGCACCGCTTTCGTTGGATTACCATCGCCATCAAAGGCTGCGGCTACCGCTGGTCCACGGCGTTCAACTAGACGATCTTGTTGTCGCACCTGCAATCCATCAACCACCACGGCCATACGGCGCGGCGCGGCATAAGAGCGAATTGAATCAAAACTTAATTCTGCTTTTTCTAAACCTTGCTTAATACTCTTTTCAAAAGCGTTAATAAGTTTTTTAAGCGCCTTAGGAGGAAGTTCTTCCGTCCCCAGCTCAATCAGTAAATCGCGAATATCACTCATGATTGAGCCTCCTTATCGGCTGACTTCAACATTGGAAAGCCTAATGACTCACGGCGCTCATAATAGGCTTTTGCCACATCACGCGACAAAGTACGAACGCGTAAAATAAAGCGTTGGCGTTCTGTCACAGAAATAGCCTTGCGAGCATCCAATAAATTAAAGGTATGTGATGCTTTTAATACCAACTCATAAGCTGGCAAAGGCAAGTCGGCTTCAATCATGCGCGCACTTTCGCGCTCATACATATCGAAATTAGCAAACAAACTATCCACATCGGCATGTTCAAAGTTATAAGTCGACATTTCCACTTCATTTTGGTGAAACACATCGCCATAAGTGACTTTGCCCATTGGGCCATCAGACCAAATTAAATCATAAACACTGTCCACGCCCTGCAAATACATCGCAATTCGCTCTAAACCATAGGTAATTTCACCGGTTACTGGACGACATTCAAGCCCGCCAACCTGTTGGAAATAAGTGAACTGTGTCACCTCCATCCCATTTAACCAAATCTCCCAGCCCATGCCCCATGCGCCTAAAGTCGGTGATTCCCAGTTATCTTCAACAAAACGAACATCATGGATCGTCATATCCAAGCCCAGCATTTTTAATGAATCAATATACAATTCTTGAATATTAATTGGGGATGGTTTTAACACCACCTGAAACTGATAATAATGCTGGAGACGATTCGGGTTTTCACCATAACGACCATCAGTCGGACGACGTGACGGTTGCACATACGCCGCGCTCCACGGCTCAGGACCAATCGCACGCAAGAAGGTAGCAGGATGAAAAGTCCCCGCCCCCACTTCCATATCTAAAGGTTGTAACAAGACACAGCCTTGCTCAGCCCAATAATGTTGAAGCCTCAGAATTAGTTCCTGAAAGGTTTTTGGCGTTTCCGCCAGCGTTACATCTGTTGTAGTCATTCGGTAAAATCACAGTTAAAATCAAAATCCCTCTGATTATATCTAATAAGTAACTAGCTATGTAAAAAGCAAACACTTATTACAATGAAAACTCAGGTAAAATTCATCATTCATTAAATTATAGGACGAATGGCATGAGTCGACATATTGGCATTGTGATGGATCCAATTTCTGCTATCAATATTAAAAAAGACAGTAGTTTTGCCATGCTGTTAGCGGCGCAAGCTAAGGGTTGGTCGCTCTATTATATGGAGCAACAGGACATCTTCTTACAAAACGGTATTGTCTCTGCCAAATTGCAACGGTTACAGGTGACTGAAGACGAGCAGAACTGGTATCAATTAACAGAAAGCCAAACTCTGCCATTGGCTGATCTTGATGTCATTTTAATGCGCAAAGATCCACCGTTTGATATGGAATATATCTACAGCACTTATTTACTTGAACAAGCGCAAGCCGCTGGTGTTTTAGTAGTCAATAATCCACAAAGTTTACGTGATGCCAATGAAAAACTATTCACCGCGTGGTTTCCACAATGTTGTCCTGCCACTTTAGTTACTCGTCGGGCTGATTTGATCCGCGACTTTCAACAGCAACATGGCGATATTATCCTCAAACCACTTGATGGCATGGGCGGTGCATCGATCTTTCGTGTGCAACAAGGTGATCCTAATTTCAGCGTCATTATTGAAACACTGACTGATCACGGTCGCACTTCCATTATGGCGCAACGTTTTATTCCTGAAATTAGTGAGGGCGATAAACGCATTCTGATGATTAATGGTGAACCTGTGCCTTATGCTTTGGCACGAATCCCCGCCAAAGGTGAAACTCGTGGTAACCTTGCCGCCGGTGGTCGTGCCGAAGGTCGTCCATTAACAGATCGAGATCGTTGGATTTGCCAACAAGTTGGACCAACTTTACGTGAAAAAGGGCTATTATTCGTCGGTTTGGACGTGATCGGTGATTATCTTACCGAAATCAATGTCACCAGCCCAACCTGCATCCGTGAACTTGATCAACAATTTAACTTAAATATTGCTGGCGTTTTAATGACCAGTATCGAGCAACAATTATCATGAAGTTTGCCCCTCTATTAGTCCTTTGTTCCATCCTATTCTTATCTGGCTGCGATAGCGAACCTCGCGCACGCCAAGCCAAGTTTTATGCCTTTGGCACTCAGATTGATGTCAGTCTTTATAATGTTGATGAAGCCACTGCCAATAGTACTATTGATGTTCTAGAACAGTCATTTTCCGATGTGAATACCACTTGGCACGCATGGCGACCAAGCACCCTCACCGATATTAATAAGGCGATTAGTACTGGTGAATCTATCGCAATTACCGATGATGTTGCACAGTTAATTACGCTGGCTACAAAATTCGCTAATGACAGTCAGAATTTATTTAATCCTGCCGCGGGTAAGCTATTTGAACTATGGGGTTTCCATCAAGATAATTGGTTTGAATCACATCAGCCACCGAGTGAAACGGAAGTCAATCTCTGGCGTGCAAAAGCGCCGACAATGAATGATATTCAAATCGAAGGTAATCAATTATCAAGCATTAACCCGATGGTTAAACTTGGTTTTGGCGGCTTTGCCAAAGGCTTTGCTGTTGATGCTGCTATTTCGGCTTTGCGTCAACAAGGTATTCATAATGCCATTGTCAATATTGGTGGCGATTTACGCGCCATCGGCTCACATGGCGAACGTCCTTGGGTGATTGGCATTCGCCATCCTCGTCAAAGTGGCATGATTGCCTCCATCGCATTAAAAGGTGATGAAAGCGTATTTACTTCTGGTGATTACGAACGTTTTTTCCAATATGAAGGTAAACGCTACACACATATTCTAGATCCAAGAACTGGGGAACCTGCCGACCAAGTCATGTCTGTTACGGTATTACATAATAATGCATCCCTAGCCGATGCGGCGGCAACTGCCTTATTTGTTGCAGGTGATGACTGGCCAACCATTGCCAGCTCAATGGGAATAGACTTTGTTATGCTGGTACGCTCTGATGGCAAAATTGAAATGAGCCCCAAGATGACCGATCGCGTGAAATTGCTTAGTAAGCAAGAACCCGTCATTATTAGACATCTTAAGGATTAGAACTATTCTACAAATATGGGTAAAATAACCGCCACCGACCGATTTATTTTTACACTCTTATTTTCGGTTATTATTTACCTAGTCATACTGCTGGGCGTTAGTTTTGATGCGACATCGCCACCCACTAATCAGCCACTAGCTAATCTTGAGATCACGTTAATAAAACAACAATCAGAGCTTGCACCAGAAGAAGCTGACTTTTTAGCTCAAGTTAATAATGAAGGTGGCGGTGAAACAGATGAGAAATCTCCTGAACCCACTCCTGACGCCCCACTTCCTGAAGCTAAAGATGCACCAAGCTCACAAATAACTCCACCAGTTCAGCTTGAGCAACCAACGCCTAAACCAGTAAAAGAGCCCGCTATAGAACCTGTTAAAACAGTGAATAAACCACCAGCCAAACAGGAAAAAGTGATTACTCAGGCAAGGGCTGAACGACAAGTTGAAACCACATTAGAAACCGATGAGAAAGTCGATCTTGTGGCAGAGGTGACACCTAAACCAAGACTATCTGCTCGCGATCTTATCTTTCAAGCTAAAAATGAAATTATTGAATTAGAAAGAAAACTCGATGCCTCAACCAAGGCGCTCAGTAAAAAACCTAAAAAACGACGATTATCAAGCAGAACTAAAGAGTTTTCCGCAGCCGCCTATCATGAAGCATGGCGTAAGAAAGTGGAACGTATTGGTAACTTTAATTATCCAATTGAAGCCAAACGCAAACGCATTAACGGTAGCTTAATGCTATCTGTTGATATTAACCCAGATGGCAGCGTTCCTGCCGATGGTATTGTCGTATCTCGTTCTTCAGGGCATAAAGTATTAGATAATGCCGCCATTAGAATTGTCCGACTCGCTGCACCTTATGCAGCCATCCCTGACAATGTTTTAAAAGACTACGATATGATCACCATCATCCGAACTTGGAAGTTTGAAACAGACGTTGGATTAAGAGCCAGATAAACTAGCTAATTGATAGCCTAGTTTTGCCTTGCTGCAATCACTTGGCGTCAGTCTAAATTCTTCCTGTAAACGTGTAGCTATTTGTTCTAAATTCTCAACTGAGCCCGATTTTAACTCCAACTCAACTTCATGAATTGTCGATCGCAAATCACCAGCACGCACTTCACCACGATCATAAGCTAATTCAATCTGCGTACAATCGGCTAGTGTGAGCTGTAATGTTTCACGAATAAAGTCGGTGGTAAAAATAGGCTGTAGCGTTGACCAAATCTCTACATCGTCAATAATATCTGCTAACGGTGTTTGTTTGAGATTATCTAAATTCCACTGTTCATTCGCCAACTCATCTTCCCACTCTTGCCGTTGATGAAGACCATCTTTTACTTTACCTGCTGTTTTCACAGTTTGAAACCACTGCGACCCTTTCTTCCTTAACCGTAAACCAACCTTTAACTTACTTAAATATTGATCTGGCGTATCGTAATAGGTGCTGATAAGTTGATCTGTTTCTAATTCAGCATCTGCCAACGCCACCAGCCATTGCAGTGACAACAAATCGAGTTTGTCGTCACCCTCAACAACCAGCTTTAATTCTTGTTCTAAAAAACTCATACTAATAATGGCGCTAGATAACGACCAGTATGAGAATTTTCATTTTTAGCTACATCTTCTGGTGTACCAATAGCCACCACCATACCACCGCCTGTTCCACCTTCTGGCCCCATATCGATCAACCAATCCGCCGTTTTAATCACATCTAGATTATGTTCGATAATAACAATAGTATTACCACGATCACGCAGACTATTTAACACTTTCATTAA
>DAOUSV010000188.1 GCA_030627065.1 Piscirickettsiaceae bacterium
TAGTAATGCCAAGCTTGTAAAAAGAACTGTTTTAACTAAGTTATTAATCATTCTCCTCCTCGTTTTTAGTTTAAATCCTGGGAAATAATAACTGATGTTACGCAGTCTTACTTAAATTCTCACTAAGCTAAGCATATCGAATGGGGCGCAGACCTTAGAGGCTGTGAAAGTATTCAATAATAACCTGTAAAAACAGACCTTCATAATAAAAAAATAACATAAGGTTACCTTTATTATCGAAAGTTAAAAGATACCTTTTTTGTAAGCTTCTTATCATTGTCACGACCTAATTATAAATTCATTTCAACTTGTAACTTCCCTTATCTTGGACTTGCAATTGAATATATTAATGCGTGTAAATTGGGAGAATTCTTATGCCATTAGCGGCTGAACTATTTGTGAAATGTTTGGAAAACGAAGGGGTGGAATATATTTTTGGTATTCCAGGAGAAGAAAACTTACATGTTATGGATGCCTTACTTAATAGTCCTATCAAATTTATCACCGTAAGGCATGAACAGGGTGCAGCATTTATGGCTGATGTCTATGGTCGATTGACTGGGCGCGCAGGTGTTTGTTTAGCGACCTTGGGGCCTGGTGCAACTAATCTTATTACAGGTTTTGCCGATGCGAATATGGATCGAGCGCCTATCGTTGCCATAGCGGGACAGGGCGCAACAACACGCTTGCATAAAGAAAGTCATCAAGTACTGGATTTAGTCAGCTTGTTTAAACCCATTTCGCATTACAGTGCGATGGTGATGGAATCTGAAAATATTCCTGAAATTATTCGCAAGGCTTTTAGTATTGCACAAGGCGATAACCCCGGTGGATCCTTTGTTTGTTTGCCTGAAAATATCGCAGCGGATGAGGTCCACGAAAATAATAGCCCATTGAAAGTACATCATTCAAAATCGCCTTGGCCCACGACGGAAAGCATTGAAGACGCTGTAAAACTCATTTCTGAAGCAAGTCACCCTATTATCATGGTAGGAAATGGAGTAATACGCGATAGAGCAAGTCAGGCGCTAGTGAATTTTGCTGAAACACTTAATATTACTGTCGCACAAACATTTATGGCGAAAGGCGCTATTCCTTTTTCTCACCCCTTATCATTAGGATCGGTAGGCTTGCAGGCGCATGATTATGTTGCTTGTGGATTTGATGAGGCAGATTTAGTGATTTGTATCGGTTTTGACATGGTGGAATATCATCCTCACCTTTGGCATCCTCGGTGTGATAAAAAAATTATTCATATTCATAAAACAGCGGCTGAAATCGACACGCATTACAGCATTTCAGCTGGCGTGGTAGGTGATATTAGCTGCGCTTTACAACAAATCTCCCAGCGAGCTACTCCACAAGTAGCACATAAATCATCTATATTACGCCAAACGATTATTGGCGAACTGGATGATTATGTACAAGATGAAGGTTTTCCGATTAAACCGCAGCGGATTTTGTACGATACTCGCAAAGCGCTAGGTGATAAGGATATTTTAATTTCAGATGTGGGCGCGCATAAAATGTGGATTGCGCGGCTTTATCGTTGTGAAGCACCGAATACTTGTATTATTTCTAATGGCTTTGCTTCTATGGGAATTGGTGTTCCTGGTGCGATAGCCGCTAAATTGGCGAACCCTGAACGTAAAGTGCTAACGATTACGGGTGATGCAGGGTTTATGATGAACTCGCAAGAAATAGAAACAGCACTACGAAATAAAATTCCTATTGTCATCATGATCTGGAATGACGGTGAATACGGCCTAATTAAATGGCATCAGCAACGCCGATTTGGGCGTACTGGTTTTGTCGAATTTACTAATCCTGATTTTGTTAAATATGCAGAGTCCTTCGGTGCAAAAGGCTATCGAGTTGAAAGGGCTGACGATTTATTACCAACCCTGGAGCAAGCCTTTAAGGACGATACGGTCGTAGTAATCGATGTGCCTGTGGATTATTCAGAAAATATGCGATTAACAGAAAAACTAGGTCAGTTGATTAGCCAGTCATAACAAAAAAGGAGTTTATTATGTATTTCCCAATAAAAGTACCGAATGCGGAGAAAGCCGGCGTGCTATCTGTTGTTTCACCTTATGATGGCAAAATAGTAGGAACGGTTGAAACTATCAATGCTGTCGGTGTTGAGCAAGCTCTAACAAATAGTACAGAGTTATATCTTAACCGTGCTTCCTGGCTGTCTTTAGAGCAACGCGCAGCCATTTTAGAAGGCGCAGCAAGATTGATGGAAAGTCGTGTTGAACAACTGATAGAAATAGCCGTGGCAGAAGGGGGGAAGCCTTACCAAGATACTCAGGCAGAATTAACCAGAGCCATTGATGGTTTGAGGAACTGTCGGGAATGCATGCGTTCTCAGCATGGCAGTGAAGTTCCGATGCAGTTGAATACGGCTTCATCACACAGGCTGGCATTTACGCAACATGAACCGATAGGCGTAGTGGTTGCCGTCAGTGCCTTCAATCATCCGATTAATTTAATTGTTCATCAGATTGGGCCTGCTATTGCAGCTGGCTGTCCAGTGATTATTAAACCGGCTGAAAAAACGCCATTATCTGCCTTTATGTTAGTGGATATTTTACGTGAAGCAGGTCTACCCGATGCTTGGTGCCAACCCTTATTGACTGAAAATATTCCGCA
>DAOUSV010000097.1 GCA_030627065.1 Piscirickettsiaceae bacterium
ATTTTGACAGATCAAGTTGTGGCTGGCGATGTGGTACTCATTCGTTATGAAGGCCCTAAAGGTGGCCCGGGTATGCAAGAAATGTTGTACCCAACAAGCTATCTAAAAGCGAAAGGTTTAGGCAAAGCCTGCGCTTTATTAACCGATGGCCGCTTCTCAGGCGGAACATCAGGCTTATCAATTGGTCATGCCTCACCTGAAGCGGCAGAGGGCGGTAATATTGGATTGGTTGAACAAGGTGATACCATTATTATCGACATCCCCAACCGCATTATCAAAGTCGATATCACCGATGAAGAACTAGCAGAACGTCGCGTGGCAATGGATGCAAAAGGCGATGAAGCGTGGACTCCTGTAGGACGTGAACGCGAAGTAAGCTTGGCATTACAAGCTTATGCCGCTTTAACGACTTCTGCATCACGTGGTGCAGTACGTGACTTGGAGCAATTAAAACGGAAATAAGGATGAGGGCTGCTCTCTTATTTTTAATTGTTTCTCTATTTTTAGCGGGCTGTTCAACAGCCCCTAAAATACAGCACTATCCCAAACAAGCTGGACCTAGCAAGCAACAGTATCCTCATTCGAAAGGAATGAAAATACAAAGTTATGCGGCATCGTTACTAGGTATTCCCTATAAATATGGTGGCATAACACCTAGAACAGGCTTCGATTGTTCGGGGCTAACTATGTATGTCCACAAGCAAAATGGCATCACCATTCCAAGGGTGGCGCGTGATCAATTCAAGCAAGGAAAACTGATTGCACGACAAGCACTACGTTCTGGCGACCTAGTCTTTTTTGAAACATATCGAAAAGGCGCATCTCATGTTGGGATTTATATTGGTGACAATCAGTTTATTCATTCACCAAATAAAAATAAGAATGTCAGAATAAGTAACTTATCAAACAGCTATTATCGACAGCGTTATTTAGGTGCTCGTCGTTACTGGTAGTATTATTCCATGTCGTGACTAGCTGTATCTCTAATTAGCTGGATTTTTTGCTTACGTAGAACTATACTTGAATGTACTTTAATCTGTACATGACTTTAATGAGACTCTTATGGATGCAATAAGCTATACCGCTGTTCGTGCAAACTTATCTAAAACAATGGAGCAGGTTTGTAATGACCATGCCCCTATAATTATTACTCGAAAACGTGAATCTCCGGTTGTAATGCTGTCTTTAGAAGATTATCAGGCTATGGAGGAGACGACATATTTACTCCGGTCGCCAGCTAATGCTCGAAATTTACTTGAATCAATTGCTGCACTTGAAAATGACAAAGGTATCGAACGAGAATTAATTGAATGAACCTCACCTTTGCACCTAAAGCGTGGGACAGCTACCTTTACTGGCAAAAAACCGATAAAGCGATAGTGAAAAGGGTAAATACCTTAATTAAAGAGATTCAACGAAACCCTTTTGAAGGAATTGGCAAACTAGAACCTTTAAAGCATGCTTTGTCGGGCTATTGGTCACGACGCATCAATGATGAGCATAGGATTGTATATAAAGTGACTGAAAATAATATTCTAATTGCTCAGCTTCGTTATCACTATTAAAGTCATCATGGCAGCATGTTTAATCTAATCATTTAATAAATGAAGCTAGATTTATTTGGGTGTTAGTTGACGTGATAGCAGGGTAGTGGCGGTGAGAAATAGGCTGGATGCAATCAAGCAACCGGTTAAACCATAATGTTGGAATAATAAGCCTGAGAGTACCGTGCCGGTTAATCGTCCTCCGGCATTTGCCATATAATAAAAGCCGACATTGGTTGCAACATTGTCATGATCTGACCATTCGACGATGAGATAGGAATGGACTGCGGAGTTGAAGGCAAATACGATGGCGAATAGACTTAATCCTATGATGATGACCCAATTAGGATTGATGTTTTGGATGAGTGCTAGGGCGATGCCTGCAGGGATAAAGATGAGGAAAAAGGCGAGTTGTTTTGCTGTCTTTCCTGTCGGTGAGTGTTGTTTGAGTAGCTTGGGAGTAAGGGCTTGGATAATGCCGTAGCCGATGATCCATAAGGCGAAGAAAGCTCCTGTTTGTTGGTATCCCCAGCCTAATGTGGTGCTTAGATAAACCGGCAAGCCGATAACAAACCAAACATCACGTGAACCAAATAAGAAGAAGCGAGCAGCAGACAGCCAGTTTATGGCTGGATCAACGGCAAATACCCGTGAGAATTTAGCTTTAGACTTTGTTTTACCAAGATCCTTGGGCAATAAAATCAAGGTGATAATAAAGACAATAAACAAGCCACCCGCTAAGATAAGTAAGGCAGTTTGGAAGCCATAAACAGCCAGTAATAAGCCGCCAAGAAAGAAGCCAATACCTTTTAGAGTATTTTTAGAGCCGGTTAATACAGCGATCCATTTGAAGAGCTTATTCGATGATGTGTTATCGGCATCACTCGGTATAAATAATTTAACACTGGCTTTTGCACTCATTTTATTGAGATCTTTGGCTATGCCGGATAAGGCTTGTGCCGCCATAACATAAATAATAGTTAGATATTCATTAGGCACGGTGAGCATTAATAAGGCGAAAACTTGCAACAACATGCCAATATGCATGATTTTGTTAAGACCAAATCGAGCGCCCAACCAGCCGCCGACTAGATTGGTGATAATGCCAAAAAACTCATAAAATAAGAATAAGCTAGCAATGGCTAAAGGTGTGTAGCCAAGCTGGTGAAAATACAGCACCACCAGCATACGAATAGCGCCATCAGTGAGGGTGAAAGCCCAATAGCCGCCGGTGATAACGGCATAGTTTCGTAAGTTTTGTACCGCTTCCATCATTACATTGCCTGAGCAATCATTTTGGCAAGGTCAATCATCCGGTTCACATAGCCCCATTCATTGTCATACCACGCAAGTATTTTCACTTGAGTGCCATTTATGACCATTGTTGAGGGTGCATCGATAATGCCTGAACGTGGGTCATTAGTGTAATCAGCAGAGACTAAAGGCCGAGTTTCGTAGCCTAATATGTCTTTTAATACACCTTCAGAGGCAGTTTTAAATAAGGCATTAACTTCTTCAGCCGTTGTTTCAGATTGTGATTCAAACACAAAGTCCGTGAGTGAACCATTTAATAAAGGCACACGAACCGCTAAACCATTTAATTTACCCTCTAACTCAGGGAAAATTGTGGTAATGGCTTTAGCTGAGCCGGTTGTGGTCGGGATTAATGATTGGCTACTGGCGCGAGCACGACGTAAGTCTTTATGGCCTTTATCAACAATAGTTTGTGTGTTAGTAATATTGTGGATAGTGGTCATTGAACCATGTTTAATACCAAGTGATTCATGCATCACTTTAACAACTGGCGCTAGGCAATTTGTAGTGCACGATGCGGCGGTGATGATGTTATATTGGCTAGGATCATACAGTGTATGATTCACCCCATACACAAGGTTAAGAGCTGGTTCTGGACACGGTGCGGCTACAAGTACTTTCTTTATGCCTTGGTCAAAATAGGGCTGTAGTTGCTGCTCTGTTTTAAACTTGCTTGAACATTCTAAAACCAAATCAACATCATATTGCGCCCAATTCACATCTGCTAAATTGGCGTGTCGGCTAACGCTAATAGTCTGATCATCAATGTTTACCTGTACTCCATCACTAGAGATGTTTTTGTCTTGTCCCCAGCGACCATGCACTGAGTCAAACTCTATTAAATGGGCGTGACAGGCGGCATCACCAGAAAGGTCATTGATATGAACAAATTCAAATTCGTCGCTATCCCATCCAGCACGTAAAGCTAGTTTACCCATACGGCCAAAGCCATTGATTCCAACTCGCAGTGTCATTTGTTGTCCTTTTTAGCGGTATTTTAGGTGCATATATTTAGTTATTATTTGAGAAAGTAGCCGAGCCAATAACCGCTATAAACTATTCCAGCTGTCTTTTCTTTGGAAGCGTAGTCGAGGAATAATCAAGCCCAGTAATAATCCACCGAAGAGTACTGCCGCACCAATAAGGAACCAGCTTTTTGCACTACTATCTTTAAGCGCACTATTTTCCATGATAATAGATTGCATATTGTCATCAAGCTTCTGTATTTGTTGTTTTAATTGGCGGTTTTCATTATTTAAAGCAACGGCATTTGATGAGGTTCTATGAAGATCATCTAACTCAGTACTTAGTCGTTGTGCGGTTTCTTTTAAGGTCATGATTACAGTGCTAGACTCAGAATTCTGAGACGTTAATATTTGAAGTTCTTCTTTATCTTTTGCGAGTTCTAATTCTAGGTTCGCTACTTTTTGGTTGCTGGCGATGAGACTATTACGAGTACTAGGATTATTGCTAAGGTAACGAGTTAAGACCCAGCCCGTCACTCCTTTTTCGGTACGAACCTTGGAGTAGCCTTTAGGATTCGCTTCAAGAATCTTGAGTTTAGTGCCGCTTAACAGCATTTTTCGAATACCAAATTTGGTACCTTGACCAGAACGCATGGTGATTTCAAGTTCATCTGAAACATAGCGTGTTGTTTCGGCGGCGCTTATTGCGGGCACTAAAAGAGGGAGGGTTAATAGCAGGTAAGCAATGATTTTTTTCACGATAAGCGTTCTTGTGTCAGTTAATTTAATGCAACATTCTAGCAGATGAATATTATAAAGCTTTAACTTAATTCACAGGCTCCTAAAGTTTAATCAATTAGGAGGTGTTAACGAGGGTGTAATATTTAAAGCTGTTAGCTTTCCGTAGGTTAATGACCTAGGAATGAATAAGCATAGAGTAATGTTTTTATGTGCGGGAAATACCTGCTGAACATAAATAGCTGAGGGCAGGGCGCGTTAATTGTGTTATTGATAATTTGAGGAGGAGCGTAATAAAAAATTCATAAAACTGGACTTCCCAGCTTTCATTAGACAGTCTGCAATTCCGAAAAATACGCATCTTAAAATTTAGCGGGTGAAACACCACCTGTATGTGAGTGACGCTTTTTAGGATTGTAAAACATTTCTATAAAATTAAATATCTCAGCTTTCGCATCATGACGTGTTGAATATATCTTCTTCCGAATAACTCTCTTTTTGATAGTAGCAAAAAAGCTTTCAGCAACGGTATTGTCATGACAGTTTCCACGACGACTACTAATGCCGGCATTGTGTTGGCTAATATTTTGGCGATGACCTTATTAAAAGAACGTCATGCTTGGCGATGGCGTTTAACTGCAACGGTAATATTAGTAGCGAGCTGGTATTGTTAGGTGTGAGCTAACATTAATTCCCCCCTTAATTAGCCCGCTTATTTCCATTGCTAGCGGTTTTATCACTAGCCTAATTAAAGATGAACAGGCGTTAACTCAAAAAGACTATTCCCAATTATCTTCTTAGCAGCTGATTTCGCCTTACTCGCATGTTCTGCTAAATCTGCCTCAGTCTTTATAGTGTCAAAATCTAGCAAGTTTACTGCGCCAATAGATAAACATAATAAAGGGTAAAAGGTACTGTTTCCATAGCGGTCTAAAGCAGTAATCCCTTTGTTTTTAATGTCTTTTTTATTGTATAGCTTAGGATGTAATGCCGTAAACTCAGATAATATGTCTTGGCATCGTTTCTGCCAGTCTTCGCTTTCAAATAAGACAATAAAGTCATCACCGCCAACATGGCCGATAAAGTCTAATTCTGGATTAACATGATCATTGAGAATTTTAGCTGTTTTCTTAATTACTTTATCGCCTTTACCGAAGCCATAAATATCATTATATGGTTTGAAATTATCTAAATCAAAGTAACACATGACGCCATCACGACCTTGCTGAATGATTTCCGTTGTATGCTCACTAATAGGCACGTTTCCAGGTAAACCACTGAGTGGGTTTGCATGTCTTGCTGTAGTGATTTGTAAATCAGTAATTTGTCTTAGCAAATCCATCAGGCTGCCGATCCCTTGATATTGGTCATGGTCAGTAATGATGAATGTAGCGTGCTGTAAAGACCTATCTTGGCTGGTGATTCGTTGACTTAATGTTTTGAGCTGTAAGGACGCATCTGCAACTGTAGGACTCGCATCCATAAACAAACGAATTTGTTTTCTGCCATGTAGGTCGCGGCCATAACGGCTAGCATATAAATTCATGATTTCATCACGCCACACCATACC
>DAOUSV010000120.1 GCA_030627065.1 Piscirickettsiaceae bacterium
ATGAACAGCAATTACTAGAGAAAATGAAGTGCTAAGCCTTATAGTACTTTATTAGTAACGTTGGCTAGTTAATGCTATTTAGACGATGAAACTGCAGAATAGTTAAAAAATAATCAGGGTCTTTAATCTGCGTCAATTCTCCTTCACGTGGAAAGAGTTTGTCTTGTAAGCGCGATAACCAAAAACGTAATGCTGCAGCTCGTAAAACTAAATTCCAATTTGAGTGTTCATTTTCAGTTAGAGGTCGCTGTGCAGAATATGCGGACATGAAAGCTTCATATCGCTGTGATTCTACTAAACCACTTGCATCAGCACACCAATCATTAACAGCAACGGCTAAGTCATAAAGCAGGTATTCATCACAGGCATAATAAAAATCAATAATGCCTTTTAATTTATCGCCATCAAATAATGCATTATCACGGAACAAATCAGAATGCGTCACGCCAATAGGCAAGTCTAAATTTGAATATTCAGATTGAAATGCTAATTCATCTTGTAATAATAAAGCTGCATCATTATCAAGTAATGGTAAAACCTTATCAGCAATATTTAAGCGCCAGTCATGACCTCGCTCCGACACTCGTCGAGATTTGAACTGTTGCCCTTTAACATGCATTTTACCTAATACGTTACCAATGACTTTGCATTGTGTAACCGTCGCAACATCATCAACTCCGCGCCCAGATAAGCGCATCACTAATGCCGCAGGTTTGCCGCATAAGGTCTTCAAATAATCGCCATTTTTATCGGCCGCAGGGTATGCAGAAGGAATATCATGCTGATAGAAGAAGGTCATGACATCTAGAAAATAACCTAATTCATCAAAGGCGTGTTGTTCGAACAAGGTGAGAACGAACTCGCCTTGATCTGTGGTCACAAAATAGTTGGTATTTTCTATGCCGTCACTAATGCCTTGAAAAGACACTAATTCGCCGACAGCATAATCACTTAAAAACGCGATTAATTGATCGCGTGATACTTCAGTATAAACAGACATTAAAACTACTCAGAATTAGCAGTGGCTTACCACTTAAATAAGATCCAGTTAGGTACGATATGGCCTGACAACTCATGTCGAGCAGTTTCTAAAGAGCCATCACCATCTGAATCGATATAATAATAAGCAGGGCCAACAACAGGGATAACTTTAATCATATAAAGTTGACCGTTAGCGCGATATTCTTCAATCGTGCGATCGTCTTTTTGAATAATATTTACTTCTGACTCAATACTTTCACCATCCATCATTGGTTCTGGCAAAACGGGTGGCGTATCAATATTTGCTGCATAAACATTCGCTGTCATTAATAATGCAACTGCGCATACAATAGGCGTAAAAATATTCTTAAACATGTCGATGTTCTCCATATAAACTTAAGCTAACGATAGCATTTTCAGTGAAATGATTAAAGCAACCTATATTTAAAGTGACTAAATTTATGAAACAATCTGCCCCATTAATCCTTGTTGATGGTTCGTCTTATCTTTATCGTGCATTTCACGCTATGTTTAAAGCGGATCTACGTAATGCCGCAGGCGAACCTACGGGGGCTGTGCGTGGTGTTACCTCTATGTTACGTCGCCTGCAAAAAGATTATCCTAACAGCAATATCACGGTTATATTTGATGCTAAGGGAAAAACATTTCGTGATGACATCTACTCTGAATATAAAGCGCAACGCCCACCGATGCCGGATGATTTGCGCACACAAATACAACCTATTCATGACATCGTTCGCGCAATGGGATTTCCGCTAATTTCCGTTACCGGTGTTGAAGCCGATGATGTGATCGGCACATTGGCACATCAAGCGACAGTAAAAGGTATTGATGTCGTTATTAGTACTGGCGATAAAGATATGGCGCAGCTGGTCAATAAACACGTTACTTTGGTCAATACCATGACTGAAACGGTAATGGATATTGATGGTGTTAAAGAAAAGTTTGGCCTTCCGCCTGAATTAATCATCGACTATTTGGCGTTAATGGGCGACAAAGTGGATAACATTCCTGGCGTACCGGGTGTTGGTGAGAAAACAGCGCTCTGTTTGCTACAAAACTTACCCGGTATTAATGCAATTTATGATGATCTCGAAGCTGTGCGATCGCTCGATTTTCGTGGCGCTAAGAAGATGCCTGAAAGACTAGCAGAACATAAAGAGTTGGCAGAGCTAAGTTATCTATTAGCCACCATCAAGTGTGATGTTGAGTTAGACATGCAAATTGATGAACTCATTAATGACCCGCAAGATAATGAGGCACTGCTAACACTCTTTAATGACATGGAGTTTAGAAACTGGATATCAGAATTGTCCACCGACAAAAAAACTGCAAGCACTGCCGCAGCCATTCCCAAACGAGTGGAAGCTAACTACGAAACAATATTAACCGAGAAGCGCTTGCAATATTGGCTAGCGGCATTAAAAGAGTCTGAGCTCTTTGCCTTTGACACTGAAACCACCAGCTTGAATTACCTTAATGCTCGTATTGTGGGTTTATCATTTTGCATTAAAGCTGGCGAAGCAGCATATTTGCCACTAACTCATGATTATATTGGCGCGCCAGAACAGTTAGATATTGACCGTGTGTTAACGCTATTTAAACCATTACTGGAAGATGAGCTACAATACAAAGTCGGACAAAACCTCAAATATGACCGTCATATTCTGCTAAACCATGGAATTAATTTACAAGGCATTCAACATGACACCATGTTGCAGTCTTATGTATTAGATAGCACGGCGACACGTCATGATATGGATTCGCTGGCATTAAAATATCTAAACCGCACGACTACTCACTTTGAAGATATTGCAGGCAAAGGTAAAAAACAACTCACCTTCAATCAAATTGATCTTGAGCAAGCCTCGCCTTATGCCGCAGAAGATGCAGATATCACACTGCAACTTCATCAAGTTTTATGGCCGCAATTACAGGCTATTCCAGAACTAGAAAAAGTCTACACCGACCTAGAAATGCCGTTATTACCTGTCATCAATACGCTAGAGCGTAATGGCGTTAATATTGATATTTGGATGCTACAACAACAAAGTGATGAGCTCGGCCACAAAATAAATAAGCTAGAACAACAAGCTTGGGACATTGCAGGGGAAGAATTCAATTTAGGATCGCCTAAGCAATTAGGCACTATTCTCTATCAAAAACTTGAACTTCCGATCTTAAAGAAAACGCCTAAAGGACAGCCTTCAACTGCCGAAGCAGTCTTGCAAGAACTGGCTGATGATGGTTATGAATTGCCACAAGTTATTATGCAATACCGTAGTTTAAGCAAGCTGAAGTCCACTTATACAGATCGCTTACCTGAACAAGTAAATCGCAGTACCGGACGCGTTCACACATCCTATCATCAAGCTGTCACCGCGACTGGTCGCTTATCCTCTTCAGATCCAAACCTGCAAAACATTCCTATTCGTAGCGAAGAAGGTCGTCGTATTCGTGAGGCTTTTGTTGCATCAGAAGGATACACTCTCCTTGCCGCCGATTACTCACAAATTGAGTTACGAATTATGGCGCATTTGTCACAAGATGAAGGTTTACTCAGCGCCTTTGCCGCAGGCGAAGATGTTCATCGCCATACTGCATCAGAGATCTTTAACGTCTCGCTTGATGACGTGACTATCGAGCAACGACGTAGCGCCAAAGCAATCAACTTTGGTTTGATTTACGGCATGTCAGCCCATGGTTTATCGAAACAATTAGGCATTGAACGCCACCAAGCGGCGGATTATATGACCACTTACTTTGATCGTTACCCGGGTGTTAAGCAATATATGGAAAGCACGCGCGAACAAGCAAAATTAGATGGTTATGTTAAAACATTGTTTGGTCGCCGCTTATTTTTACCTGAAATTAACTCCAGTAACGGCATGCGCCGTCAATATGCTGAGCGCACGGCAATTAATGCACCCATGCAAGGTACTGCCGCCGATATTATTAAACTTGCCATGCTTAAAATTGATCAATGGTTGCAAGAAGATAACAATAATATTCGCATGATTATGCAGGTGCATGATGAATTGGTATTTGAAGTGCCAAGCGACCAACTTGATCTGGCTAAAATTAAGATAGAATCCTTTATGGCTAATGCAGCTGAACTAGATGTACCACTGGAAGTGAGTGTTGATACTGGAGAAAATTGGGAACAAGCACATTAGAAAATGCTTATTAATCAATTACTAATAATATTGTGAAGTTTTAGAATCCTAGTAGAATGCTCGGCTTTAATTACTTTAAATTTAAAGACGATCTCATGCGCCTATTTCAACAATTATTAATTAGCGGCTTATTGCTCGCCATTATTACTCCTGCTTTTGCAACCAATGGCTATTTATCACATGGTTACGGCATTAAATCTCGTGGACTTGCAGGCGCTGGCGTTGCACTACCACAAGAAAGCTTAATTATCGCCACCAACCCAGCGGGTATCTCCTTTTTAGGAAATCGTGTTGATGTCAGTGCTGCATTATTCAGCCCTAAACGTAACTATGAAGTTACAGGAGAGCCGTCAGGACTTCTGGGTGAGTTTCCACTTATGCCAGGTAAAGTTGAAAGTGACCGTAATTACTTTGTTATTCCTGAAGCAGGAGCAACATGGCAATTAGATGAACATAAATCTTTTGGTATCGCGATGTTTGGTAATGGCGGCATGAATACAGATTATTCTGCCTCAGATACGAATAATCCTTCTTATGGCCCAGCGGGTACTTTTCATGCTGGCACAACAGGTGTTGATTTGATGCAACTTCTCATCACACCTACTTTTTCATATCGTTTTGATAATGATGCCGCAATTGGTATATCTGCCGTGCTAGCTTTTCAACGCTTTGAAGGCCGTGGCTTCTCAAACTTTGGCGATTTATCAAACACCCCCAATAAAATGACTGACAAAGGTCACGATAATTCATTTGGTGGCGGAATAAATCTTGGTTTTATACTTCCAATTACGGAGCAATTAACATTCGGTGGTGGCTATCGTTCAAAGGTTTATATGTCTGAATTTGATGACTATAAAGGCTTCTTTGCAGAAAAAGGAAATATGGACATTCCAGCATCAGCAACTATCGGTTTAGCATGGCAAACAACTGAGCAATTAACGGTCTTATTAGATGTTCAAAAAACATGGTATAGCCATGTTGACTCAACAGCTAACGGTATGACGCCAGCAATGGAGACATGTATGGCTGCCAAAATGTCAGGACAAACGAGTAACGCTGCATGCCTAGGCGGCAATAACGGTATTGGTTTCGGCTGG
>DAOUSV010000055.1 GCA_030627065.1 Piscirickettsiaceae bacterium
ACATATGTGTTGTGGTTAACGATGTCATGGCCAGGTTTGTTGAATTGATCAGCCATTAACTTCTCAGCCATCGCAAAACCAACACCGTTAGTTATACCTTGACCTAAAGGACCAGTCGTTGTTTCGATACCAGGAGCATAACCGTATTCAGGGTGACCCGCACATTGCGAGTGAAGCTGACGGAAAGAAGACAATGAAGACATTGGCAACTCGTAACCTGACAAATGTAACAATGAGTAGATCAACATAGAACCATGACCGTTCGATAATACGAAACGATCGCGATCAGCCCATTGTGGGTTTGTTGGGTTGTGGTCCATGTGGTCGTTCCACAATACTTCAGCGATATCCGCCATACCCATTGGTGCACCTGGGTGACCAGATTTTGCTTTTTGAACTGCATCCATAGTTAAAGCACGGATTGCATTTGCTAAATGTCTGCGTGTAGCCATTTACATTCTCCTGTTAAAAAATCAAAAAAGCACCAAATAAAGTAGGAATCTTTAGATGATGCACTTGTTTACATTAAGCTGAGCGCCACTTAATAGAGCACCCCATACTTGGTATTTGTTGTTTTGGACCTCGGCCCGTTTCAGCAACTTCTTTCATTGCTTCAAATAAATCTCGTCGCGCATCTGTTGCTGCGGCTTCTTTGCGGCTGGCATCTAAGCGGCCGCGATACTGCAATTGAAGGTCTTTGTTATAGCCGAAAAAGTCAGGTGTACAAACCGCGCCATATTTTTGAGCTGCTTGCTGTGTTTCATCCAATAAATATGGAAAGCTGAAGCCTTGCTCTTGCACAATCAACGTCATGTTTTCAAAAGAGTCTTCTTCATAGTCGGCAACATCATTAGACATGATAGCGACAGTATTAATACTCAGTTGTTTTAATTCGTTGGTATCTCGAACAAGGCGGTCTAGAATCGATTTAACATAAGGACAGTGATTACAGATAAACATGACTAATAAGCCATTTTCACCACGACAATCTTCAAGTGTCCAGATCTTTCCATCCGTACCAGGCAAAGAAAAATCTATTGCCGGCAAGTCAAAATCGCATACTGGTGTTTCTAAACTAACCATAGGCTCCCTAATTAAGGTAGACACGCCACTAATCTCTAGCGATTCCCATCTAAAAATAGTGTTATTTATAACTTTATTTGAGCCAATAATTATAGCAGAAAGTAGATAATAAAGCTAAATGAGCGCTAAATATAGCCAAATTCACAACTACCAGCTCAATCCATAATTCTTAGCTTACTTTAAAGAACAATCAGATCCTACAGAAAGCGGTTTTTTGCATCTAAACTATATTGCTCACGTACAATATACAATCAAAGGTAACTATAATAAAGGCTACAATAACTCTTTCATTCCAATAGGTTTTGGATATATCTTAATGCCGTATTTTTAAGGACAATATTAATGAAATCAAAAGTATCCGCCCTACTAATCGCCAGCTTTTTCTTTGCTATTATCGCAATCCCTGCTCAAGCAAACAATGAAGCTATGATGACCTTATTTAAAGTACTGTACGACAAAGGTGATATCACCGAAGATAATTATCAACTACTTATTAACGCTGCGAAGATCGATCAGCAAAAATTTGATGTTCTATCAAACAAGCTCGCTGATGTGGAAAAGAAAATAGCTTCCACAAAAATAGGACTAACGCATGTTAGCCTAAAAGGTAATCACCTAAAAATTCAATCTACCGACAAAACAACAACAATGAAAGTTGGCGGTCGAATTATGGCTGATTATGCTTTTATGGATGACGATGATTTAGCTAAGACTGGAAATGCCTCAGAATTTCGCCGCGCTCGCTTATTTGTCGCAGGCAACACCTATAACGATTTTTCTTATAAATTAAATATTGATTTCGCAGGCAATGGCACCACGATTAAAGATGCCTACATACAATATAATGGCTGGAAACCAGCATCCTTCACGCTAGGTCATCATGATGCACCGTTTAGTTTAAATTCATTTACCAGCTCTAAATACATTACATTTATTGAACGAAGCTCTGCAACCGAGGCACTGACTATTGGTCGTAAAAATGGCTTAAGTGCGCTTAATTATGGCTCAAATTGGGCATTAAAAGGCATGGTGCATTTAGAAGGTATTGATAATGAGAATGACGGCCAAGATGAAGACTACGGTTATGGATTGCGAGCAACCTTCGCCCCTCTCCATGAAGAAGGAAAAGTCATTCATTTAGGTGTCGCCGCCCATCATCATCAGGAACTTGCAGCATCAGATGGTTCTGCAGAACAAATAGCAGTTAGACCTGAAGTACATACAGCAGGGAAAATATTCGAATCACATGAAGATACATTCAAAGACTACAACACCTTTGGCGTAGAAGCCGCTACCGTATTAGGTTCATTCTCGGCTCAAGCGGAATACTTCTATCGTGACTATAACGGTGCAAGCGGAGTCAAAGATCAAAGTCTAAACTCATGGTATGTCTTCGGTAGCTATTTTTTAACCGGCGAATCACGCCCATACAGCGTGAAATCAGGAGGCTTTGGTCGCATTAAGCCTAAAAGTATAGTTGGTCAAGGTGGGTATGGTGCATGGGAAATAGCCATGCGTTACACCGATCTTGATTTGGAAGATAACGGCTTTGGTGACAAAGGTGATGTCACTACAATTGGCGTCAACTGGTATGCGACACCAACCATCCGCTTTATGGCGAATTACACTAGTGCAGATAAGGATGGCGAGCGAAATGACTTCGACGCGCTGCACTTCCGTAGTCAAATTGATTTCTAATCTTGACTAATTTACTCAGTCTTGGATAATAGTCGATATTAATTATTTTTTGGAGTCACTATTATGAGTGAAATGCCTAGTCCTGTTAATTTTACTGATGCTGCAGCGAATAAAGTTCGTGATCTTATCGTTGAAGAAGGTGATGACAACCTAAAGTTACGCGTATTTATTACCGGTGGTGGCTGTTCAGGCTTTCAATACGGCTTTACATTTGAAGATGAAGTATCAGAAGGCGATACTGAAGTTGACAATGGTGGTGTTACTTTATTGATTGATCCAACCAGCTACCAATATCTTGTTGGCGCTGAAATTGATTATTCAGATAGTATCGAAGGTTCGCAATTTGTTATTCGTAATCCGAATGCTACAACAACCTGTGGTTGTGGCTCTTCATTTTCACCATAAGAGTCAGAGAATTCAAACCATCCTAACAAGCATGCTGGGGTGGTATATTCTTACTTTCCGATACAAAAGCTAGAAAAAATCTGATCTAAAAGATCTTCATTGGTGAATGTACCCGTTATTTCACCTAAGGCATGTTGAGCTTGTCTTAACTCTTCTGCAAGCAACTCTCCTGCGCCCATTCCCGTCAAACAGTTATAGCCAGCGTTAATAGCCTCATGCGTGCGTTCAAGCGCATCTAAATGTCGTCGACGTGCAATAAAGACACCTTCATCTTGCGGATGATAACCTACCGAATCACATAAGTGTTTTTCCAATAGCGCCATACCATCACCTGTTTTAGCTGATAGATATAAATGCGTATCGCCGTCTTGTTCTTCTATTGCCGCCTGATGTCCACTTTGGTCGATTTTATTATGAATAATCGTTAATGGGATATGTGCAGGCAATTCCAAACAAATCTGAGTGTCCTCGTCCGTCATACCCTGATTATCATCAATCACTAATAGAATATGATCGGCTTGAGCAAGCTCACTTTGGGTACGACGTATACCTTCTTGCTCAACAATATCATCTGAATCATGCAGGCCCGCCGTATCAGAAATACGTAATGGCAAGCCGCCCAAATGAATTTGTTCACGCAGAACATCGCGAGTTGTTCCAGCAACCTCAGTAACAATCGCCGCATCATGTCCTGCTAATTGATTGTGTAAACTCGATTTGCCCGCATTAGGCTGTCCGGCCAGTACAACACTCATACCTTCACGTAATAACCGTCCTTGCTGCGCGCTGCTGGTAATGCCATCGACGATAACAAGCAATGCTAGTAGTTGCTTATCAACTGCCGCATCGGCTAAAAAGTCGATTTCTTCATCACTAAAATCAATAGATGCTTCAACGAACTTTCGTAATTCAGTGAGTTGTAATAATAGCTTATTTATTCGATCAGAAAAGACACCTTGCAATGATCGTATCGCGCTACGAGCCGCTTGCTCAGTAGAGCTATCAATTAAATCAGCAACCGCTTCCGCCTGTGCTAAATCCATTTTATTATTGAGAAATGCACGCTCAGAAAATTCACCTGGTCGAGCCATTCTAGCGCCAAGAGCAATTGCACGCTGGCATAGCAAATCTAAAACTAATGGACTACCGTGCCCTTGCAGCTCAACAACATCTTCACCTGTGAATGATGCTGGGTTTGGAAAAAATAGGGCAATGCCGCTATCAATGATCTCACCATCACCTTCTCTAAAATGGCAGAACTGTGCAAAACGAGGTTGAGGTAACTTCCCACACATTGATGTGGCTATAACCGTACTGTTATCACCTGATAATCTAACGACTCCTACACCACCACGACCTGGTGCCGTAGCTATAGCAACAATCGTATCCATTAGACTTTAAAGTGCGCCCATTTTACGGGTGATATGCCATTGCTGTGCAATTGATAAAATATTATTCACTACCCAATAAAGCACTAAGCCTGATGGGAAGAATGCAAAGAATACAGTGAAAACAATAGGGAATGCTTTCATTACCATTGCTTGTGCAGGATCTTGCGGTGCAGGATTTAATTTCTGCTGGAAGAACATACTTAAACCGAATAGCACTGGCAATATGAAGTAAGGATCCATTGCAGTTAAATCTTGTAACCACCACATAAATGGTGCTTGGCGTAATTCAATACTTTCAACCAACACCCAGTAGAATGCGAGGAATACGGGCATTTGTATCAAGATAGGTAAACAACCACCTAATGGATTGATTTTTTCAGTCTTGTACAGCTTCATCATTTCTTGATTAAACTGCTGCTTATCATCACCAAAACGTTCTTTTAGACTGGCTAGTTTTGGCGTTAGCTTACGCATAGCTGCCATTGATTTATAACTTTTCGCCGACAATTTATAAAATGCTAATTTAATCAGAACGGTCAAAAATACAATTGACCAACCCCAGTTATTTGTTACTTTATGGATCCACTCCATAACCGTAAACAAAGGCTGAGAAATAATCGTAAGCTTGCCGAAATCAACTGTTAAATCAAGATTTTCAGCCACATTTTCTAAGCGGTGAGATTCTTTCGGACCTAAATACATTTGGTAGCTGGCATTAGCAGAGCCACCATTGGAAATAGTTAATGTAGGCATTTTCATACCAGCAGTATAAGTACGTTCATTAATTGATTTGCCGTAAAAACCGGTTTCTTGTTCTGCATTAGCTGGGATAAGAGCCGCTACAAAGTAATGTTGCAACATCGCAGACCAACCGCCGTTAGCGGCACGACTAAATGCCGCATCGTCTAAATCATCAAAGTCGATTTTCTCGTATTCATTGCCTTTTGTTGAAAATACAGCACCCGTATAAGTATATATAAAGCCTGAATCTTCTTGCGGACGATTACGGTTAAATTGCGCATATGGATAAGCAGTAAATTTCTCACCACTATTATTCTCAATCACATAATCGATATCAACGACATAACTATCACGCTTAAAGTGATAGTTTTTAGTCACTTTCAAGCCGTTTGCTGATTGCCAATGTAATGGAACAGTTAAAGATTCTTGCCCCTCAGCTAATTCATATTGATTATTTTCAGCCGTATAGTACTCATAATGCGTCGGTGCTTCACTATCAGAGCGCAAACCCGACTGAACAACAAAGAAGTGTTCGTTAGTGTCATTTAAAAATTGTACTGGAATATCAGGCGTGCTTGAATCAACCGGATACTTTAATAATGCTAAATCATGAATATCGCCACCTTGCATCGCAATATGCAAGTCCAACACATCGGTTTTAACATGAATTTTGTTTGATGAAACAGCTGCTTGCTGTGGTGATAGCTCAGGCAAGCTAGCTAATGATTGAGCCATTGGCATATTAGGCAAGTCATTTTGCACTTGCTCAATTGCAGGTAAGGAATTATCGACAACAAGCGCTGTTGCTTGCGCCGCTTGCTGCGGGCGAACATAGTCATTTTGCCATGCTTCCCATAACAGTAATGATACAATTAAAAGGCCGAAAATAAGGAATGTTCTAAAATTATCCATGGTGTGTATGTTTCTTTAGTTCAGGAACAGGATCTAAACCACCCTCATGCCAAGGATGACAACGTGAAATTCTTCGTAAGCCGAGCCAAATACCTTTTAAAATACCGAAACGCTCGATTGCACCGATCATATAGTGGGAACAAGTAGGCTGAAAGCGACAACTTGCGCCAAATAATGGACTGATTAAAAGCTGATAAGCTCGAACGAGCCCGATTAAGATTTTTCCCATTGAGCTTCCACCGTTATCCAATGTTTTGCCAATGCCGCTCTTATTTTTGACACATCTCGTTTTTTAACATCTTGACGCGACAACACTACAATATCAATATTGGCAAAAGATGCTTGATGATGTCGAAATGATTCACGAACAAGTCGCTTTAAACGATTGCGCTGAGTTGCCAGTTTTAGATGTTTTTTTGCTATCGCCAGACCCAATCGCGGATGTCCGACTTCATTTTCAACTGACAATATCGTCAAACCACCACCACCAGCGTGCTGAGCTTGACGAAATACCCGAGAATAATCCCTCGGGTTGTTCATTCTCATGTCTCGGCTAAACGTTGCCAAGTCATGTCTCCTAATTATACTAAGAGAATTACGCTGTTAAGCGTGCACGGCCTTTAGCGCGACGAGCATTTACTATGCGACGACCACCAACTGTAGACATGCGAGTACGAAAACCATGTGTACGTTTACGCTTGATATTACTCGGTTGAAAAGTTCTTTTCATTTTACCAACTCCACTAAATCTTAAATTATGTATTTGCCCCGAAAACAAGTTCACCAAGAGCAAAAGCGGTGGAATTATAGTGTTTTTTACTACCACAAGTCAAACACCACGTCATAAATAGCCTTAATAACTTTCCATTACCTGCTTTTTGCATAAAAGATAACTTTAGCTAGTGGGCTATGAACGCTATACTATACCATTAACTGTCGCAGCCTGCCGGCAACAAACCAACCTAATCAACTGATAACAAAGGAGTTCACGTGTCTTCACCCCTGTGGGAAAAATGCTTAGCCCATCTTGAAGGTGATCTGTCAGCACAGCAGCTGAACACGTGGCTACGCCCGTTACAAGCCATTCAAGTAGATGCTACGCTTCGTTTATTAGCGCCAAATCCTTATGTGCAAGCATGGGTGCAAGAGCAGCTTGAAACAAAAATAGTTGAACTGGTTCATGCCCTAAGCCAAGGTGCAGTTAACGTAGTCAGTATCGAGGTCGGCACCAACCAACCTGAAATAAAAGAAGCGCCAGCATTGCCGCGCGCTTCTAAAGCAACAGCAACAAAACCTGCAGAAGGCTCGCCTATAAACCCTGCTTTTACTTTTGATTCTTTTGTCGAAGGTAAATCAAACCAAATTGCGCGAGCCGCATCAATGCATGTTGCCGACTCACCAGGAACCAGTGGTTACAATCCACTCTTCTTATATGGTGGAACAGGTTTAGGAAAAACACATTTAATGCTGGCTGTTGGTAATCAAATTAGAAAAGATAATCCAAGAGCCAAAGTTATGTATTTATCTTCTGAACGTTTTGTTCAAGATATGATCACCGCTTTGCGCAATAATGTGATTGAAAAATTCAAAGCACACTATCGCAGTGCCGATGCTTTGCTAATTGATGATATTCAGTTCTTTGCTAAAAAAGAACGGTCTCAAGAAGAGTTCTTCTATACATTTAATAGCCTGCTTGAAGGCCAAAAACAAATTATCCTGACCTGTGACCGTTTTCCTAAAGAAGTCGAAAATTTAGATGAGCGATTACAGTCTCGTCTTGGCTGGGGCTTAACGATTGCTATCGAGCCACCCGAACTTGAAACGCGCGTTGCTATCTTAATTAAAAAAGCACAGCAAAATTTAGTCACGCTACCTGAAGATGTTGCCTTCTTTATTGCTAAACGTATTCGCTCTAATGTTCGTGATCTTGAAGGTGCATTACAGCGTATTCTCGCCTTTTCACGCTTTACTAATCAGCCTCTATCTATTGATATTGCACAAGAAGCATTAAAAGACTTATTAGCTTTACATCAAAAATTAGTGACGCTCGAAAGTATTCAAAAAACGGTTGCTGAATACTTCAAGATTCGTGTCTCTGATTTATTATCAAAGAAACGTACCCGCTCGATTGCTCGTCCACGTCAAGTTGCAATGGCGCTATCAAAAGAACTTACTAATCATAGCTTGCCTGAAATAGGTGATGCTTTTGGTGGCCGCGATCACACCACCGTATTACATGGCTGCCGCAAAATTGCCGAGCTTAAAGAATCAGATCCACGTATTGCTGAAGATTATCGTAATTTATTTAGAACCTTATCAAGTTAATTGAGAGTATGAATATGCAGTTTACCGTTAGCCAAGAAACTATCGTTCGACCACTACAATTGGTATGTAGTATTGTAGAACGTCGCGCTACCCTGCCCATTTTATCCACTATATTATTACGTGTTCATGGCAATCAATTATCCATGACCAGTACCGATATGGA
>DAOUSV010000102.1 GCA_030627065.1 Piscirickettsiaceae bacterium
ATCGTAAGCATTCACTTTTTTGATCACTGTACCAGAGATAAAAAGCATCACCAATGAAAACAAAATAACATTACTAATTAACGACGATTGAGTCAGCATATCAGCCTGAGGTAAGCTAGAAAAATACGATAGAATCCCAATAACTAACGCGGTAAAGCCACCAAGATAGGCCATAATAACTTTATCGAATAAATTGATTTTTTGCACTCTCGCTACGGTAAGTAAACCAATTAAAGTCGAAGCATAAGTTGCAAGCAATATCGGTATAAATACATCTGTTGGGTTTTCAGCCCCCATTTGTGCTCGATAGGTGAATATGGTGACAGGGAATAAGGTCACAGCTGATGTGTTGATAACTAAGAATAATATCTGAGCATTGCTTGCGGTGTCTTTAAATGGATTGAGCTTTTGTAACTCTTTCATTGCTTTAATGCCCAATGGTGTGGCAGCATTATCCAGCCCTAAAGCATTGGCTGATATATTCATCACCATAGCACCAAGTGCAGGGTGATTTTTAGGCACTTCTGGCATCAGCTTGGCAAAGAGTGGCGTTAAACCGCGCGTCAGTAAATCAATAAATCCACTGCGCTCACCAATACGCATAATACCTAACCACAACGCCAAAATCCCTGTAAGCCCTAGCGATATTTCAAATGCAGTTTTAGATAAGCTAAACATTGCCGTCATCAACTGACTGAATATTTCAGTATCACCTAAAACCAAGAGCTTGATTAAAGCGACAATAAAGGCGCTGGTGAAAAAGAAGATCCAGATAAAATTTAGCATATGTCTATTCTACATACTGTGAAAGATACTTATCGTGTAAATATCTTAAAGACATAAAAAAGCCCCCTAAAAAGGAGGCTAGTTCATTTAGTCGTTGTTACCGCGGCGGGGACGACGAGATGCATCACGATCTCTACTGCGTGGTTTACCTGAACGTCTAGGTTTACGACGAGAATTATCGTCTGACGGTTGGGCTGAAGCATCATTGCTATTAACAATACTGATTTCGAGTTGCTTATTACACACCCACACTTTACGTAGCTGCTGGAATAAATCTTTTGGCATACCTTCTGGCAAATCAAGGGTACTGTAATCATCCTGCAGACTGATTCGGCCAATGTCTTTGCTATCGATACCGGCTTCATTTGCAATCGCACCGACAATGTTTTTAACTTCAACACCGTGTGACCTTCCCACTTCGATACGGTAGCTTTGCATACCGTCTTCACTACGGTGCGGCTTGTCTTGATTGCCGCGACGCGGTGAACGTTCACGACTTGGACGATCGCTTCGGTTTGAATTATCTCGGCGACTACCTTGTTCGCGTTCAGCTCTAGGCGGACGAACATGAACAACCGGTTTCAGAGGGCGTGTTTTTTGAACTAAGTAGGTTAATGCTGCCGCAACTTCTAAAGGATCAGCATCATGAGATTCTTGGTACTTAGCCATTACTTCTTGGAAGAAGCTTAAATCTTGAGACTCAATGGTTTCGCTTAACATTTGAGTAAACTGCATAACACGACGATCAGCAATATCCTCTGTGCTTGGCAATTGCATTTTTTCAATCGGTTGTCGTGTTGCCTTCTCAATAGCAAACAACATGCGTTTTTCACGAGGAGAAACAAATAAGATTGCAGTACCAGTACGACCAGCACGACCAGTACGACCAATACGATGAACATAAGACTCTGTATCGTAAGGAATGTCATAGTTAATAACATGACTTATGCGTTCAATATCTAAACCACGTGCCGCAACATCAGTGGCGACTAAGATATCTAGCTGACCTTTTTTCATCCGTTGAATTGCTTTTTCACGAGCTGCTTGGTTCATATCACCATTAAGTGGTGAGCTTGAATAACCGCGTGCTTCTAGCTTTTCAGCTAATTCAGCAGTGGCATTTTTAGTACGAACAAAGATAATCATGGCATCAAATTCTTCAACTTCAAGAATACGAGTCAAGGCTTCTAGTTTATGCATACCTGTTACTTGCCAGTAACGTTGGTCGATAGTATCCATCGTTGTTGTTTTCGATTTAATACGAATTTCAACTGGATCTTTCAAATAACGTGTAGCAACACGATGGATAGGGCCGGGCATTGTTGCTGAGAACAAGGCTACTTGGCGATTATCAGGTGTTTCTTTTAATATTGTTTCAACATCATCAATAAAGCCCATACGTAACATTTCATCAGCTTCATCTAAAACAAGAGACTTTAAATCACCTAGCTTTAATGTTTTACGACGAATATGATCAAGAATACGACCTGGTGTACCAACAATAACTTGTGGGTTACGTTGCATTTGGCGAAGTTGAATTCCCATGCTTTGGCCACCATAAACAGGCAATACATGTAGGCCTTTCATATATTTTGCATAGCTTTGAATCGCTTCTGCAACTTGAATGGCTAATTCACGTGTTGGTGCTAACACAAGCATTTGAGGTGTTTTAGCGTTTACATCAATACGACTTAATAGTGGTAATGAGAAAGCTGCGGTTTTACCCGTACCTGTTTGCGCTTGTCCAAGAAGATCGCGACCTTCAAGTAGTGGAGCAATACTTTGTGCTTGGATTGGAGATGGAGTTTCATACCCAGCTTGATTAACTGCTTTAAGAACGGCGTCTGATAAGCCTAATTCTGAAAAGGGTAAAACGGGTGTTTGTTCTGTGTCTGACATGAATTCGCCTGTGAAAGTCAGTTTTTAAAGTAAAACTGAGAGGGAGTGGATAATTAATCGAATGATTATACGCGAATTCAATAATAAAATATAGTTAAATCAGTCTGTTAAATGTTAGATGGATAAAGTTTACTTATAAAACTATGAGTGGTGGTGAAAATAAGGCAGAATTGAACTGAATTGTAGCTAAGGAGTTAACACGTGAATCATTTTTCAGTTGATGCTTATTCCCCAAAAGAGATTGCCGCCAGAATTGAAAATGTTGGTATTAGTAAAAGTACAAGCGATCCTATTCGGGTATTTGCATTAGCAATCCTAGCTGGTGCTTTCATTGCATTTGGAGCGATATTTTTTACTTTAGTAACGCATGATACAACAGGTGTTTCAGTTGGTATTCTGCGTCTCTTGGGCGGGCTGGTTTTTTGTCTTGGTTTAGTTCTAGTGGTTATAGCGGGAGCCGAACTATTTACAGGAAACAATCTAATTGTTATGGCATATGTTGATGGTAAAGTTAGCTTAAAACAGTTGCTAATGAATTGGCTGATTGTTTTCATGGGCAATTTTGTGGGTGCATTAGGAATTTTGGTCTTAATTTATTTCAGTGGTCATTGGCAAATTAATGGCGGTGAAGTTGGCGTGAAAGTGTTGGCGATAGCAAATGCAAAGGTGAATATGACTTGGATGGAAGCATTTACTCGCGGGATGTTATGTAATATTTTAGTGTGCATGGCGATATGGTTATGCTTTGCAGGGCGAACTGTCGTGGATAAAGTATTGGCTATTTTATTTCCAATTACAGCATTTGTAGCGATGGGCTTTGAACATTCCGTTGCCAATATGTATTTTATTCCTGCAGGACTATTAGCTAAAACCCAACCGGAATTAATGCAGTTGGCAGGCAATATTAATTTAGACAATTTAACAATATACGCTTTCTTGGTTGATAATTTATTACCCGTAACCTTAGGTAATATTATAGGTGGCAGCGTGTTTGTTGCTTTGTTTTATTGGTTTATTTATTTGCGTGATTAAGGGAGAGAAAATAATGACTGAACATACATATAAACATATTGAATTAACAGGTAGCTCGGCGGAGAGCTCAGATCAAGCAGTTAAAAATGCAATTGCTAAGGCATCTGAAACAATTAAACATTTGCATTGGTTTAATGTGGTTGATTCGCGTGGCTATATTGAAGATGGCGGCGTTAAATACTGGCAGGTAACGATTAAAGTAGGTTTTAGAATTGAAGATTAACCGGTCTTAAAACCTTCTCCCCGAGCGGGGAGAAGGGGAATTACTGTTTAGGCTGACTTCTCAAAAGAATGCACCCAGACTTTATGGCTATCATTCCATTTCATGCCTTTATGCATGCGAAGGATAAGCCCTTTATACATTTCCATGCTTGGGTAACCTTCAGCTTGAGCATCGGCATCAGTCATATCGCCTAATGTTTTTTGCTCTAAACTGGTGACAGTGAATTCAACACCTTCAAGTTCAAATGTTTCACCGGGGTAGGCATAAACACCATCACGGCGTTGTTGTGTTTTTTTGCCAGCTAATGCGGCTTCAACTAATTTTTCATGTGTGACTAAACGATCAATCTCACACGACTTTTCTGGATAATTTGTTTCTGTCATTTTATTTCACTATTTTAGTAAATTTAGACCCTTCTAAGGTCAAGTTAAACATCAGTCCTTTATTGCTAAAGACAAAACCGATGATTGGATCTTTAATATCAAGCGTATTAATGTCTTCGCCTACACCCCATTCGATAAGGGCAACAGAGCCATCAACACCGGCTTTCCAACCCTCACTTGATCTGAATTGTTTCAGTGCATTATTAGTCATAAATACCAAGACGACTGATTTGGATTGTGCGCCTAATTGAAAGCCGATAGAAGCGGCAGCAGTGCTGTAATAAGACGTGGTTTTACCGCCTATTTTCAATGCGCCTTCACCGTATTCACCACCAATACCGAAGCCAACTTTAATAATGCTGGGAAAGACTAATACACCTTTAGCTCTCTTTAAAAACTCAGAGCCGCCAGGTATTTCTTTCTTAAAACGTTTGAGGGTTTCTGATACGCCGATATTAATTTCAGTGGCTGATGCCGCATTAACAATAGGGCTAAAAGACAGGCTAAAGCTGGTTAATGCAATAGCTAAAAAAGCGAGTAATGATGTGCGTGTTAACGACATAATAAGTTCCTCATTTGATGAGTGAGTTACGTTAGCATGAAGTAACGGTAGATGAAAGGCTAAGTGTTGAACAATGAGCCAGACATCACATCCGGCTCATTTTTGATTTACTTAATACCTTGGCTGTTTAAATACTCTTCATAACTACCTTTAAAGTCGATAATACCGTCAGGTGACATATCAAAAATACGGGTTGCCAATGAAGATACAAATTCACGATCATGGCTGACGAAGAACAACGTACCGTCGTATTTCGTTAACGCCATATTGAGTGATTCAATCGACTCCATATCCATGTGGTTAGTTGGTTCATCCATGATTAAGATATTTGGTTTTTGTAATAATAACTTACCAAACATCATCCGGCCCTTTTCACCACCCGAGAGCACTTTTGCTTTTTTCTCAATGGAATGACCAGAGAATAATAGGCGACCTAATGTGCCACGAATAACTTGTTCATCATCATTAGGGCGTCCCCATTGTGACATCCATTGGAATAAGTCTAAATCATTATCAAATAAACTCTCATGATCTTGGGCGTAATAACCAATATTAACATTTTCAGACCATTTAACATTACCTGATTTAGGTGCAAGTTCATTAGCAAGTGTTTTAGCTAAGGTTGTTTTACCGATACCGTTAGGGCCGATAATAGCGATACGCTCGCCCACTTCAGCCATGAACTTGAAGTCTTTAAATAAAAGCTCTTCATCATCATAACCTTGACTAATGCTTCGCACTTCAACCGCATTACGGAACAATTTTTTCTCTTGTTCAAAGTTGATATAAGGATTAATACGGCTTGATGGCTTGATGTCATCTAGCTGAATTTTATCAATTTGTTTAGCACGCGATGTCGCTTGTTTCGCTTTCGATGCATTAGCAGAGAAGCGACGTACAAAGTCTTGTAACTCAATAATTTGTGCTTTTTTCTTGGCATTATCAGCAATTAAGCTGGCACGCGCTTGTGTTGATGCCAACATGTATTCATCGTAATTACCTGGATAAAGGCGAAGCTCACCAAAATCCATATCAGCGACATGCGTACAAACACTGTTTAAGAAATGGCGATCATGCGAAATAATGACCATGGTGCCACTACGTTGGTTGATAATGTCTTCTAGCCAACGGATTGTATTGATATCCAAATGGTTAGTTGGCTCATCGAGTAACATAATGTCAGGTTCAGCA
>DAOUSV010000126.1 GCA_030627065.1 Piscirickettsiaceae bacterium
TTACCAGAGCCATGTTTTTCTAATAACTCAGCAAAGGTTTTAACTTCTTCAACCATGATTAAGTTATATAAATCTTGGCGTGTATAAGCGAAATGCTCACAAATATCAGTATTGACTTCAACGCCTGCTTTTTCCAGTTCACAATCAAGCACTGATTTTAATAAGGCCGCACAACCACCACAACCTGTTGCTGCTTTGGTATCGTCTTTTAGAGCACCCAGTGTCGTACAACCTGATTCAATAGATGAACAAATATCACCTTTAGTGACATCAAAACAAGAACAAATTTGAGCTGATGCAGGTAGAGCATCTGGCCCTAAGCCGACAGATTCATCAGAGCGTGCAGGTAATATTAATGAGTCAGGATGTTCTGGTAAATCAATATCACTTGAATAATATTGTTGTAAAGTTGGATAGCCTGATGCATCGCCCACTAAAACAGCGCCTAATAATTTTTTATTATTTTGGCTAACAACAAGGCGTTTATAAACACCATCAACACCATTTTGGTAGGTATATACAAGAGAACCTTCTGTTTTTGCATGAGGATCACCAATACTTGCCACATCAACACCATTCAACTTTAACTTAGTGCTCATATCAGCGCCGGTGAATTCGGCGGAACCACCAGCAAGTTGATCAACAACCGTACGGGCCATGGCATAGCCGGGAGCAACTAGGCCAAAAGTTTGATTATTCCATGAGGCACATTCACCAATGGCATAAATATCGTCATCAGAAGTTAGGCAGTTATCATTTATAACAACCCCTCCGCGATCAGCAATTTGCAAACCACAGGCATTAGCAATTTCATCTCGAGGACGAATACCGGCTGAATACAAAATCATATCAGTTTCAAGCTCAGTGCCATCAGCAAATAACATTTTGTGTTTACAGCTATCACCATCAACAATTTTAATTGTATTTTTATTGGTTAATACAGTTACATTTAATTCTTCAATCTTTTGTTTAAGTAAGCCCGCACCGCCATCATCAAGCTGTGCGCTCATTAAACGAGGGCCAAACTGAACAACATATGTTTCTAGCTTTAGATCTTGTAATGCTTTGGCCGCCTCAAGCCCCAATAAACCACCACCAACTACAGCACCCACTTTCGATGTTTTAGCCGCTGTCATCATTTCATCAAGATCATCAATCGTACGATAAGCAATACAACCTTCACGATCATTACCTTGAATAGGGGGGACAAAGGCACTTGAACCGGTGGCTAAAATAAGTTTGTCATAGGTAATCACCACGCCTTTTTCAGAGGTTACCGTCTTATTTGCACGGTCAATAGAAGATGCTTTATCCCCCATATGAATAGTGATATTGTTATCGTCGAAAAAACCGTCTTCTACTAGTGATAAATCATTTGCTGACTTACCCGCAAAGTACTCACTTAAATGAACGCGGTCATAAGCGGGAAGAGATTCTTCACAAAAGGTAACAACAGTATAGTTATCCTTAATCTCGCTGGCCATCAAGCTGACAAGAAAGTTTTGGCCAACCATTCCGTTACCAATAACGATAAGTGTTTGTTTGTTGCTCATGTAGATCCCAAAATAAATCAGTAAATAATAGCAAGGGTAGTGCACAGCCTATGCCATTACTGTAAGTGACTGATATGTAAATTTATTCATGATGGCAACGCTGTTGAACATGAACCTTAATGCTTGTTTTGCACCAAAAGAAAGCGAGTTGTTGCACATGCTGGTGCAAGGAGAACGCGATGTATGACGAATGTAAGTTCACTCCTTAAGGTGTATGTTAATATGCTCTTTACCCCTTATTTTTATATGTGTAATTAGCCTTATGAAACAAAAGTTAGTTAGAACGTTACCATTGTTCGTCTTTTTTTCGACCTTTTTGATATCTTTATTTTCATATATTTACAGCACCGATAATCTCACTGAAGACATGAAGCAATCTTTTGAAAATAGTGCAGAAAAATACTTTCAAGTAGTTAAAAAGAATGTTGAACTTCACTTAAATATAGGTGCCTCGGTGGCGGCTCTTTTTCATTCTTCTAACGAGGTTAATCGAACGGAGTTTAGAGTTTTTGGAGGTCAAGTACTAAAAGGCCATGAGGATATTCAATCGCTTAATTGGATTATGCCTATCACACATGACCAACGAGAATCTTACGAGAATAGTGTTAGACAGCAAGGTTATAAAGACTTTATTATTCATCACGGCTATAACGATAACGGAGTGCTTAATGCACCCGAACAAGATATTTACTACCCGATTCATTATTTAGAGCCAATGGATAAAAATATAAAAGCTTTTGGATTTGATATTACAAAAAATAGGGGTTCTGAATCGGTACTTAAAGAAAGCGTCATATCACAGGAAGTTCGAGCAAGTGAGCCTATTACCTTGGTACAAGGGGAGGAGAATAAAACGGCAATTATATTTCTTTTTCCTGTCTATAAAGAGTTATTATTACAAGGTATTGTTCAATTAGTTGTACGACTGAATGAGACTCTATCAAATAACGAACTGTTAGAGGAGTTAGGCAATGTATTTCATAGTAAAATAATTGATATTGATTCAGAAGTAATCGTTACAGAAAATACGACTCAATCATTTGGTGGCGAAACACCGTTCTATCAAGAGATTATCTGGGATATCGGTGGGCGAAAATGGAAATTTGAGTTTTATCCAAGTGAACAATTTATTTATGATTATAAAATAGAGAAAAACAAGATAGTAGTCATATTCTTTTTTTCTTTAATAGGTACATTCTTTATTTCTCTATTTATTTACATCACGATAAAACAAAGCGGTAAAGTCGAACAGAAGAGCCATTTATTACAGGAATCACAAACGTCGTTAATGCAGTTAAAAGACGCATTGGATCAGCATGCTATTGTCAGTATTGCAGACGTTAACGGTAATATTACTTTTGCGAATGAAAAATTTGAACAAATTAGTCAATATACTCAGGATGAATTAATAGGACAAAATCATCGAATCTTAAAATCTGATTTTCATTCTGATTCTTTCTTTCAAGAGATGTGGACCACGATTGCCAATGGTAAATTATGGCACGGTGAAATAAGAAATAGAGCTAAAGATGGTTCTTTCTATTGGGTTTCGTCAACTATTACCCCTCAATTAGGGAGCAATGGTAAACTTGAACAATATATTGCCATACGAACTGATATTACGGAATTAAAGAGATTAGAAGCTGAAAGATATATAGGACAACAAAATTCTCGTATTCGCGCCGATGTATCGCAGAAGTTTCAAGAGGGGCTGCCATTAAAGCAGCGTTTTGAAGACATTTTAACTATGTTATGCAATTTTGAAGATTTACATATTCAGAAAAAAGCAGGTGTTTTTCTCAAGAATGGTGATGATCTTAATATGTTTGCCATGTATGGCGAGTTTTCAGACGAATTCATCATCAATGAAAAATGTATTAAAGTGGATGCTTGTCTATGTGGCAAGGTGGCAACAAGTGGATTATTAAAAATTTCCGATGATTGTTTTACTGATCATGAACATACTCATACCTTTGAAGGGATGACTGCTCACGGACATTATATTATTCCACTGAACTACGCTAATGAAGTATTGGGGGTTTTATATTTATACACAGAACCTTATCCATCACGAGATTCAGAGCGTTTAGCCACATTATCAGCTATTGGTCACATGGCAGGATTGGCGATTGCTAATGAGCAAACACAACAGGCATTAATTATTGAGCGAATTAAGTCAGATAAAGCCAATCAAGCAAAATCTGAGTTCTTATCTTCAATGAGTCACGAATTAAGAACGCCACTCAATGCTGTTTTAGGTTTTAGTCAACTGTTAGAAAGTGATATTGATAACCCTCTAAGTGCAGAGCAAAAAGAAAATGTTGATTACATTATATCAAGTGGAAATCATCTATTGAACCTTGTTAATGACGTGTTAGAACTGTCGACTATTGAGGCAGGGCAGGTTGAAGTCTCAATAGAATCTATTCACGTTGTTGAATTGATAGAGGATGTAAGTGTATTAATTCGTGCGATTTCCTCTAAAGAAAATATCAGCCTCAAGATCATATCAAATAATGATATTACAATTTCTGCCGATTACACCAGAGTTAAACAGGTACTTATCAATCTGATTAATAATGCCATTAAATACAATGTTAAAGGTGGCAGTGTGACAGTTGACTGGGCAGAAACGGAGCACGGAACAGTTAAAATTAATATTATTGATACAGGTGTTGGTATTCCGGCAGATAAGCACGATAAAGTATTTGGTGCTTTTGAGCGGCTTGGACAAGAGAGCTCAACGATTGAAGGAACTGGGATTGGCCTTGTTGTGACTAAGGACTTAATCGAGTTAATGGGCGGCTCAATTGGCTTTGAAAGTATTGAGGGCCAAGGCTCGACATTCTGGTTCGAATTGGCTTTAGCTAAAACCGTATAGTCAGTAACGTGCCGTTTTACAGAGTATATACTCTGGCTATTATAGCAATAAGATCTATTGCATTATGATGGCCAGGTTGTCGCGAGAATGACACGATTCTGAACTAGGCCACACCTTTAAGTAAGTTAGCTTTAAATACGACTTTTGAAGTTTTAACTCTTCAAGATAATATGATAATAGAAACAAAAAAGGCGATCCCTTAATGAGATCGCCTTGCTTGTTTTTGGTGCAGTTATCGACGTTTATTTAACGTTGGTAGTGAACTCCGGATAGGCCTCCATACCACATTCACTTAAATCAACACCGTCATATTCTTCTTGTTCTGATACACGGATACCCATCACTAGTTTAAGTACATACCAAACTATGAAGCTTGTACCAAATACCCAGATGAAGATAGTTGCCGCACCAGCTAATTGACCTGTGAAGCTTGCATCTGAATTAGTTAATGGCACTGCAAGCAGACCCCATAAACCAACTACACCATGAACAGAGATAGCACCTACTGGATCATCTAGTTTAAACTTATCTAATGTAATAATTGAGAATACAACTAACGTACCACCGACAGCACCAATCATGGTTGCCATTAGAGGTGTTGGTGTATCTGGACCAGCCGTAATCGCAACTAGACCAGCTAATGCGCCGTTTAAAATCATGGTTAAATCAGCTTTACCAA
>DAOUSV010000040.1 GCA_030627065.1 Piscirickettsiaceae bacterium
ATCATGGTTTGTTTTATAAAATGAGCCAAGCAGTTCCGGATAAACGACTTATTCCTGCACCAACTGGTGGTAAAAGTGCGACCTGTAAGAGCTGTGCCCACTGTCCGTGGATGGCGATGAATACCTTGGTGAATTTGTATGAGGCGTTACGAGATAATACGAATAAGGTTGAAGTCGATGAAGCTGTTCGTCAAAAAGCATTAATACCATTAAATAGAATGATAGATTTTTCTGTGCAGCAGGGGATTTTAACTGCGGGTGATGCTTAATAGATATTAGTCAGCATTTATAAGTACTAAAAACCTACAGGTTAAATGATAATGGATATGTTAATGATAGTCCGAAGGGTTATGTTGGTCGATATCAGTTTCTACCTCAACTGATTCGCCAGCAATTTTATGACCTTCTGTAGCCCATTCTCCTAGATCAATCAATTTGCAGCGTTCACTGCAAAAAGGTTTCCACTGCTGTTCTTCTTGCCAAGGCACATCTTTACTACATTCTGGACAGTTTACTTTTGTAACCATGATTACATCGCACAACAGCTTAGAGCGAAGGGTATATCGTCGCCAACTTGTTGAGGGCGTTGATTTATATCAAACAGCATGAAACGAACAGTAAAACGATGTTTACCACCACTAATTTCAGGATAGTATTTGGCTGATTTAGGCAGTTTTATTCGGATCAATTGGTTGGGATGACTGCTGTCCAAGCTTTGTTGATAAAAGCCAGCATCTGCTAGGCCTTGCCCGAAGCCCGTTCCACCACGAATGAGTCTAAGCGTGATTTCAATAGCTATTTTTGCTGCGGAGAAGTGCTTAAACCACTCAAGAAGTTGCTCTTTTTGAGATTCAAGCGAGGTATGACGTAACCAAAAATGATAAGCAGGAATATCAAAGTCACAGCTACCGCCAGGAATACTTGAGCGTTGGCGAATGCTATATAACAGATCGTTATCTCTCAGGCTTTGACCTATCGCTGATTTGTTCAGGTGAAGCGTATCAAGTGATTGATCAATCTCTGCAAGAAGATTATTAAGTGCCAGCTTATCAACGCCAGGACTATTTTCTAACGCGACTAGGTTGGTAGTAAGCCTTTCTAATTCTTTAATAATTTCAGACTTGAGTTCACTCCGCTCAAATACTGACATAATATTAAGCAAGCCATCAACTGCATCTTGATTTGTTAATTCAGAATTACCGTGCAACGCAACATCAACCCGCTTGAATAAGGATTCAAGCCGAAGGAAAATGCGTATGCGCTCATTGAGCGGTTGTTCATAAATTATAGTGTCTGACACGGCGGATAAGGGTACGTTATATGAATAAAGAAACCATTGTCCATGACTATGCGAATACTGGCAACCTATTGCTAAATATTTTTAGCTAAAGCTCTGTATTTGTTGTGCAATTCGCTAACGAGAGCAGTGAGAGATTTAATAGAGTTAGCGTTAGAAATAACGTCATCTGCAAGGTCTAATTTCTGTTCTCTGCTTGATTGGCTGGTAATAATAGACTGAGCATCTTGTAATGAAATGTTATCCCGCTGACAAAGGCGTTTAATTTGTTGCTCAAGCTCAATATCGACGACAAGAATACGATCAACTAGATCTGACATGTCAGCCTCAAGTAATAATGGTATTGCCAAAATACAGTAGGCAGCATCTAATTGATTACTTTGCTGTATTAGTTGTTGGCGAATTTGAGGGTGGAGAATAGCTTCTAATTGCTGTTTAGCGACGCTATTGGAGAAAATAAGCTGGCGCATTTGTTTTCGGTTAAGTGTGCCATTATTTTGCACAACCGAGTCACCAAATAACTGCACGATCTCTTTAAAAGCGGTTTGATTAGGTTCAACGATTTTTCTGGCAATAATATCGGCATCAATAATGGGAATATTATATTGGGAAAACAGATTGCAAATAGTTGATTTTCCGCTGGCAATACCACCAGTTAATCCTACTTTTAACATAAGAGAGCGTTAACTCATGCCTGTCCAGTTAAGGTAAGCGGTATTAATTTCATGGCCCCAAATTAAGGCAATCCAACCTGCAGTGGCTAAATAAGGACCGAAAGGGATAGGTATGTCACGTTGATGTTGGCGGAATACGATTAATGTAATACCGATGACTGCACCAACGAGCGATGACAGTAAAACAATAGAAGGCAGGAGTGACCAGCCAAGCCAAGCACCTAAGGCCGCGAGCAATTTGAAATCACCATAGCCCATTCCTTCTTTGCCTGTGGCAAGTTTGAACGCATGAAATATCAACCATAAAGATAAATAGCCGGCCATAGCCCCAACAACACTGGCGTGTAAATCAGTATAGATAGAAAAAAAGCTAAAGAAGATACCTAGCCAAACAAGTGGCAGAGTAATGCTATCGGGTAGTAGCTGATGATCAACATCAATAAAAGTTAAAGCAACTAATGACCAAGTAAAGAATAAGCCGCCTAAACATGCCCAAGAAAAACCAAACTTCCAAGCAACTACTGCAGATAGAATGCCTGTTAATAGCTCGATGAGTGGGTATCGCTTTGAAATAGGCGTTCTGCATTGCTTACATTTTCCCGCCAACAATAAATAACTGACAACAGGAATATTTTCTAATGCAGTGATAGCATGATTGCAGTGAGGGCAACGTGAACGAGGAGTGCTGAGGTTAAAGTTGGTCTCTGTTACTTCTTTATCATTAAGTTCATCGCATTGTTGTTGCCAATCATTTTCCATCATGATTGGGAGGCGGTAGATAACGACGTTTAAGAAACTACCAATTAATAAACCTAAAACACCACTTATGCTAATAAATAAAGGCAGTGAAGATTGAAAAGCTTCAATAATAGTCATAATCTCTTCAGTTTCGTTAGACGACAGCGCCAAGTTTGAAAATAGGTAAATACATAGCGATAACCATGGTGCCAATCAAGCCACCAAGAACGACCATGATTAATGGCTCCATTAATGCGGTCATATTATCAACCGCATCATCTACTTCTCGTTCATAGAAATCAGCTACTTTTTCTAACATAGAATCTAGTGCACCAGATTCTTCACCAATTGCGACCATTTGAGTCACCATATTAGGAAACAAGTCACTGTTCTTCATCGCAATATTCAGTTGTGTACCAGTTGAAACTTCATCACGCATTTCCATTGTCGCTTCGCTAAATACTATATTACCTGTTGCGCCAGCAACCGATACCATAGCTTCAACCAGAGGAACACCGGCTCTAAACATAGTGGAAAATGTTCTAGCAAAGCGAGCGATAGCACCTTTGTACATCACTTCACCAATAACGGGGATTTTTAGTAATAGTCGATCGAAGAAGTGTTGTACTTTTCGAGAACGTTTTTTAATAGCTAGCAGCCCCGTAATTGAACCAATGATCGAGCCAAAAATTAACCACCACCACTCTTGGAAGACTTCTGATACATGAATAACCATTTTGGTTAGCCCAGGTAGATCCGCACCAAAACCGCTGAATAAAGATTCAAATTGTGGAATCACAAAAATCATTAAAATAGCAGTAACAACAAAAGCTACTACAAGAATGGATGTTGGGTATACCAGTGCTTTTTTGATTTTTGCTTTTAATGCTTCTGTTTTTTCTTTGTAAGTGGCGATTTCATGGAGCAGGCTTTCTAAAGTACCTGATTGCTCACCGGCATTCACTAAGTTGACGAATAAGTCATCAAAGTGAAGTGGAAATTTACCTAAGGATTCGGATAAGCTTGTACCTGATTCTACATCAGCTTTAATGGCCAAAATCATTTCTTGCATACTAGCATTTTCATGGCCTTCACCAATGATTTGCATTGATTGCATTAGTGGTACGCCAGAAGACATCATGGTTGCTAACATTCGACTAAAGATGGCAATATCACCGGGTTTAATGGCCGGTTTTCTAGGGGCAAAGAGATCTTTAGGTTTTTTCTTTACTTTTATTGGAGTAATGCCTTGACCTCGAAGATAAGCTCTTACAGCATTGATATTGGCTCCTGATTGCTCACCTTTGATTCGACGACCTTGTTTATTGGTGCCTTGCCAAAGAAAAACAGGGTCAATTTGTGGTTTCTTATCTTTTTTTGCTTGTGCCACGAGTGACTCCTTATTGATTACTCTGTAATAATTCGACTAAGTTCTTCAAGACTAGTGAGACCTGAAGCTACCTTTTTGAGCCCTGATGCTCTGAGATCTGCAATGCCTTCTATTTTCGCTTGATCCGCTAATTGAATGGCATTACCACCATCCATAATAATTCGCCCCATTGCATCAGAGACAGGCATTACTTGATAGACACCAACACGACCTTTATAGCCTTCAGTACATGAGTCACAGCCAACAGGTTTATAAACTGTAATACCTTCATCTACTTGTGCTTGCGTAAAACCTTCCTTTAATAATAGATCTTGCGGAATATCTTCAATTTTACGACAGTTTCCACATAAGCGGCGAGCAAGTCGCTGGGCAATAATGAGCGTTACCGCTGAAGCAATATTAAAGGGGGGCACCCCCATATTTGCTAAACGAGTCAATGTTTGTGGCGCATCATTAGTATGCAGCGTTGATAGAACCATATGACCTGTTTGTGCGGCTTTAATGGCAATTTCTGCTGTTTCTAAATCACGGATCTCACCGACCATGATGATATCGGGATCTTGTCGTAAAAAGGCTTTTAGTGCCGCGGAAAATGTAAGCCCAATTTCCGGGTGTACATTAACTTGGTTAATACCTGACAATGTAATTTCTACAGGGTCTTCTGCGGTTGAGATATTACGACCATCGGTATTAAGAATGTTTAAAGCAGTATAAAGGGATACTGTCTTACCGCTACCTGTTGGGCCTGTTACTAAGATCATGCCGTAAGGCTGATGCATCACCTCTAAGAATAGTTCTTTTTGGTCAGCTTCATAACCCAAAGCATCAATGCCTAACTGAGCACTGGTTGGATCTAAAATACGTAAAACGATTTTTTCACCAAATAGGGTCGGGCAGGTGTTAACACGAAAATCGATGGCCTTTGTTTTAGATAATTTAAGGCGCATGCGTCCATCTTGTGGCACTCGACGTTCTGCAATGTTCAGACGAGAAAGCACTTTTAATCGGGCTGCAATTCGGCCTCCAAGTGAAACTGGCGCCGTCTTAGATTCATGTAAAATACCATCGATACGGGTGCGAACACGATATTTCTTTTCGTAAGGTTCAAAGTGAATATCAGATGCACCGGCTTTAATAGCTGTGGTTAAAATGCCATTAATAAAACGAACAACAGGCGTGTCGTCAACTTTAGTATCATTAGCATCTTCTAAAGGGGTTTCATCTGACCCGAGATCTAAATCATCTAATTCAGCATCACCAAAATCATCAATTGTTTCTTCCGATTTATCTAATGCGCGCTCAATCGCTGTAGATAATTTTTGCTCTTCAGCAAGAACAGCGAAGGTGTTTAAACCGGTATTGAATTGAAATTCATCAAGGGCTTGCAGATTAGTTGGGTCGGAAACGGCAACATAAAGTCGTTTTCCTCGTTTATAAAGGGGCAGGGCATTATGTTTTCGAATTAATTTTTCTTCAATAAGATCTGTTGCTGCCAATTCCATATCCATGGCATCGATATCAAATAAAGGAACGCCAAACTCTTGAGAGGCAACGTAGGCAATATCTTTACTTGATAGGATTTTGTTATTAACAAGGTGGGTAACAAAAGTAAGATTGGCTTCTTTTGCGGCTTGTTGAGCAGCATGAGCATCTTGTTCGGAGAGTAAATTATCGCTCACGAGACGACGAGCCAGTCCGCTTAGTCTGATTGTAGCCGAATCTACCATTACTGAATACGCATCCTTATTTAAATTCCTTAATACTCGATGGTATAGACTATATTATTTAAGTTAAAAGATAAATTTTAGTTTCTTTGTTTATGACGAATGTCGCGGTTGAGTCGTTTGGGTATATACTGCACAGCAATAAATTTGTGAGGAAGTTGGAATGCAAAAAATGAAGTTCTGGAAGCGAATAGCAATTGTCTGTTGTGCGATGTCGATGCTTGTTGCATGTGGCCAAAAAGGTGATTTGTATTTACCTGAAGGTAAATCAATAATAAGCTGGATGAGTTAATAGATAATGAATTATTTTTCTTATCAAGGAAACGAACTATTTTCTGAAGATGTTGCTTTATCTGCAGTTGCCGCGCAATTCGGTACACCAGCGTATGTCTATTCTAGAGCGACATTAGAGCGACATTGGATGGCTTTTGATGATGCTTTTGCAGAGATGCCGCATTTAGTTTGTTATGCCGTAAAAGCAAATTCCAACTTAGCTGTATTAAATGTTCTTACTCGTCCAGGAGCAGGCTTTGATATTGTTTCTGCCGGTGAATTAGCGCGAGTATTAGCTGCTGGTGGATTGGCAAGTCGTTGTGTCTTTTCGGGCGTGGGTAAAACCGTTGCGGAAATAAATTATGCCTTAGAGCAAGGTGTTCGCTGTTTTAATGTTGAGTCTATTCCTGAATTAGAGCGGATTAATGACGTTGCGGGTCAATTGGGTGTTCGAGCGCCAATTTCTATTCGCGTTAATCCCGATGTTGATGCACAAACACACCCTTATATTTCAACAGGTTTAAAAGAAAATAAATTTGGTATTGCCATTGAGCAAGCGGAAGCTGTGTATTTGCAAGCTAAAAAAATGCCACATTTAGAGATTACAGGAATTGATTGCCACATTGGTTCACAGCTAACATCGGTGACACCTTTTGTTGATGCCTTGGAGCGCGTATTACTCGTGATTGATCGCCTGGCCGAGTTGGGTATTAAATTATCTCATCTTGATATCGGCGGTGGCTTGGGGGTTACTTATGACGATGAAAAACCACCAACACCCGCTGAATATGCGAAAGCACTTAAACCACTTCTAGTTGGTCGTGATTTAGAAATTTTGATGGAGCCTGGACGAGCAATTGCTGCCAATGCAGGCGTATTGTTAACGACAGTTGAATATATAAAAGAAACCGACGATCGTAACTTCGCTATTGTTGATGCGGCAATGAATGATTTATTACGTCCTGCTTTATATCAATCATGGCAGGGTATTCAGCCGGTTATTAAAGACGAAACGATAGTTACCAAATCATATGATATTGTTGGCCCAGTATGTGAAACCGGTGACTTTTTAGGCAAAGATAGAACATTAGCGATTAAACAAGGAGACTTGTTAGCGGTGCTCTCTGCAGGTGCTTACGGCTTCACCATGAGTTCTAATTACAACTCACGTCCGAGAGTGTCAGAGATCATGATCGATGGCGACGATATGCACCTGGTGCGAGCTAGAGAAAGTATTGAATCGTTATATGCTGGCGAACAGGTATTGCCTGAATAATGTTGAAATTCAGCAAAATGCATGGGCTGGGTAATGACTTTGTCGTTATCGATGCCATTAATCAGCAAGTAGAATTAAGCTCAGAACAAATTCTATTTCTTGCTGATAGACAGCGAGGCATTGGCTTTGATCAGTTACTCTTAGTTGAAAGGACAAGTCGTTCAGATGTTGATTTTCGTTATCGAATATTTAATGCCGATGGCAGTGAGGTCGCTCAATGTGGCAATGGCGCACGTTGTTTTGCCCGCTTTGTTCGTGATAAAAAACTAACAGCGAAAGACACCATTGCTGTTGAAACGGCATCGGGGATTATCTTCCCTAGCTTACTTGATTCTGGTGATGTGAAAGTCGATATGGGGTTGCCGATATTTAATCCGTGGGACATTCCTTTTGATTGGAGTGAGCAAGCAATAACATATGAACTCGTATTGGCTGATGGGGCAACGGCAATTATTGGCGCCGTATCAATGGGTAATCCTCATGCGGTGATTGTAGTTGATAATATTGCACATGCTGATGTTGCTGGAATCGGCCCCCAAATTGAAAGCCATATCCAGTTTCCTGAGCGCGTTAATGTTGGCTTTATGGATGTTGTCGATCCTAGTCATATTAAACTGCGCGTTTATGAACGAGGGGCAGGAGAAACAGAAGCGTGTGGAACAGGCGCCTGCGCGGCAGTAGTTAGTGGAATTCAACGTGGACTATTAGCTCGAGATGTTAAGGTGGATTTACCTGGTGGGCGATTATTAATATCATGGCCAGATGATGCGTCATCGGTATGGATGACCGGATCGGCAACACAAGTATTTGATGGAGAGATTGCGTGGGCAACAATAAACAAACAATAACCGCTGAAGATGTAACTGTATATTTGAAGGATAACCCTGAATTTTTCATTCAACAGCCTGATGTTATGGAATCATTAGTATTGTCAGAGGCACCGGAAGGCACGATCTCGCTGGCACAAAAGCAAGTTGAGCGTTTGCAAAATAAAAATGCACAAATACACGAGCAGTTATCAGCCTTAATTGAAAATGCACGTCAAAATTCAGACTTAGAAAGCCGAGTGCATCAGCTATGTTTACGTTTAATGGATGCAAAAGGTCTTGCAAAATTATTACCAAGTTTAGTCACTGAACTTAAGCAAGAGTTTAATGCTGATGAAGTGGCATTAAGACTGTTTTATACAGGTGACAAGCCTGACTTGCCCGACACCTCAGAAAATATTGCTCAATTACACGCTGATGATAAGAGCTTAAAAGTATTTGATAATTTATTAAGTAAACAGCAGGCCGTTTGTGGCAGATTAAGTAAAGCGCAAAAGAAAGTCCTTTTTAATGAAGGGGCAGAAAAAATAAACTCAGTTGCTTGTTTACCAATAGGCCATGAGCCTTGTGCAGGATTACTTGCTATTGCTAGTTTTGACGCTAATCGTTTCCATGCGGATATGGCAACGGATTATTTACAGTTCTTGGGTGAGGTTATCATGCGTCTACTCCGCTCTTATCACGACCATGTCGAGTGATCAGCAACAAGAAATAGACTATTTCCTGAGCTACTTAGCGCAGGAAAAACGAATGTCATCGCATACGGTAAGCAATTATCAGCGTGATCTTAAGCGTTTATTTGCCTACTGTCAGCAATATGAATTACATGACTGGAAAGCCATAAAACCAAGTCATATTCGTCAATTTATAGCGGACTGTCACCGAGAAGGTTTGGCGGGTAGGTCGATACAGCGATTACTCTCTGCGACCCGAAGCTTTTATCGATTCCTTATTCGTGAAGGGTGGGCTGGAAACAACCCCGCTCAAGCAATACAAGCACCTAAATCTGAAAAGCGACTACCTTCAACACTTGATGTAGATCAAGTAAGTGGCTTATTAGATGGTACTCAACAAGATACGCTGGTAGCATGCCGTGATCGTGCCATTATGGAACTGTTCTACTCATCCGGCCTACGATTAGCTGAACTTGGCGAGCTTAATTTACGTGATATTGATTTTGGCGATCACCTCGTTTATGTCACGGGTAAAGGTAATAAGGAGCGTGTGATTCCGGTAGGAGATAAAGCTATTCAGGCATTGAAAACATGGCTGGTAATGCGAGATGAGCTGAATTTCTTTGAACAAACAGCACTTTTTATTACACAGCAAGGTCGACGTTTAGGTGTTCGTTCTATTCAAAAGAGACTCAATTTCTGGGGCAAGAAACAGGGCATATCTGATAAGGTACATCCGCATCGTTTACGCCATGCATTTGCTTCTCATATGTTGGAAGCAAGTGGCGATTTAAGAGCCGTTCAAGAATTATTAGGTCATGCCGATATTTCGACTACACAGATATATACTCATGTTGATTTTCAACATTTAGCAAAGGTATATGATAATGCCCATCCGAGAGCTAGGAAAAAATAGAAATAATTGCTAGGATATAGCTGAAAAGCCAAGTAATAGCACTGTCTTTCAAAAGGATTCTATTAGAAAATGAAAATTTTACTTGCGGAAGATTCGCGGACAAACCAAATGCTAATTCGTGCTTATGCGGAAGAAGCAGGGCATGAAGTTGTCGTAGTTGATGATGGCCAGAAAGCCGTTGACTATTTTAAAACCGAGCGTCCAGATTTAATATTGATGGATGTCACGATGCCTGTTAAAGATGGTATAGATGCGACGAAAGATATTCGCAAAATAACGAATAAGAATAGTGGTTGGGTTCCTATTATATTTTTGTCGGGTATGGATGATTCGAGTGATATAGCCAAAGGCATTGATGCTGGCGGCGATGACTATCTCACGAAGCCTATTGATGCTGTTGTACTTGTGGCAAAGCTACGAGCAATGCAGCGAATCTCAGAAATGCAAGCGCAATTAAATAAAGCTAATAATACATTGAAAATGATGGCTATAAAAGATGCATTGACGGGACTTTATAATCGTCGTTATTTTGATGAAATGTTAATAAAAGAGCTAAAACGCTCGATGCGGACGGAAACATCACTGTCTTTGATTCTGTGTGATATTGATTATTTTAAAATGTACAACGATCATTATGGACATCAAGCTGGTGATGATTGTTTAGTGAAGGTTGCTCAGGCCTTGCAGAAAGAATGTCAACGTCCTGGTGATGTTGCAGCACGTTATGGTGGTGAAGAGTTTGTGTTTATTTTGCCAGAAACAGGTTTACAAGGAGCCGGTATAGTTGCTGAATCAATCGTGGCTTCTGTTAAGGCGCTATCCATTCCACATCAAGAATCCTCTGTTAGCGATTCGGTTACATTAAGTTGTGGTGTAGCTTCAGTTCAGCCTAAGAAAACTGATGATTTAATAGAGCTTGCTCATAACCTTATTAAGTTGGCCGATGAGAACTTATACAAGGCAAAAGAGCAAGGTCGAGATCGGGTTGTTTCAGGTTAAAGGCCTTAGGCATTTCAAACATAAAAAAGAGGCATTCCAGCCTCTTTTTTTATTTGAAACCCTACTCTTTTTAGAATAATAAGGACCAACCCAATTCAGCTTGATACTGTTTCATTTCAAGCTCAACAGATTGTGTTGAGCTAATTGGACCAGAACTTTGTTCACTAGGCGCATACATTGCGGCAAAGTTTATTTCTTGGCGGCCACCATCAAAGGCCTTGGTGAATCCTGCTGTGAAATGCTCTTCAATAACGCCAAGAGAGACGATGTTCAAGAATACTTCAGTGCTATCAA
>DAOUSV010000050.1 GCA_030627065.1 Piscirickettsiaceae bacterium
AGCGCTTCATCCAACTGGCAAAGCGAGTGATATCGATAATCTATTAGATAAACATGCTGCTGTTTTAAAACGAATGAAGCAGATATTAGAATTATTAAAACCACAAAATACAGTGCGAATTCGTTATCAAGAAGAAGGTTCTGAACTCGATCTTGATGTCGCAATTCGCTCATTGATTGATCTTAAAAGTGGCAGTCAACCCGATCTGAGAATCAATATGAGCCACCGCCATGATGGTCGTGATATTGCTGTCATGTTATTACTCGATCTATCAGAATCTGCTAACGATATACCTCAAGGTGCTAGCCAAACCATTTTGGAATTATGCCAAGAATCAGTCTCATTACTCTCATGGTCTATCGAACAATTAGGTGATAAATTTGCCATTGCAGGTTTTCATTCAAATACCCGTCATGATGTTCGCTATCACCATATCAAAGGCTTTAGTGAGCAATGGAATGACGATGTTAAAGGACGTATTGCAGGATTAGAAGCCGCTTATTCAACACGAATGGGCGCAGCGATGCGTCATGCAGCACACTATCTTGAAGCCCAAAAAGCCGATAAGAAACTCCTACTTATTCTGACCGATGGTGAACCCGCTGATATTGATGTGGATGATGACCAACTACTTATTCACGATACTCATAAGGCAGTACAAGAGCTCGATCAGAAAGGCATTTATAGCTATTGCATCACCCTAGATCCCCATGCCGATGACTATGTAAAAGAGATATTTGGCAATCAGCATATGGTGATAGATAATGTCAGTAAACTACCCGAAAAGCTACCAGCACTGTTTGCCAGCCTAACCAAATAGAAAAGGAATTCAAATGAACCGCTTGCATAAGACATCACTGTCACTTTTATTAGCAACATCGATTTTTAGTGGAGCAAGCTCTGCTGATTGGGGCAGTTTTCTGAATGATATTGGTAGCGCCGCATCAGACTTGTTATCAGAAGATACAACTACTGATGCCGTATCTTCAAGCTTAGGCCTTGATACCAACACCATTATTTCTGGTTTAAAAGAAGCGTTAAATACTGGCACACGTCTCGCCATTGATAATGTCAGCAAAACAGATGGCTACCTTGCTAACGAATTAATTCGCATTGCTATGCCGCCTGAATTGAAACAAGCCAGTGACTTAATGAGACAGTTTGGCTTATCAGCCCAAGCTGATCAATTTGAACAAAGTATGAACCACGCCGCTGAGAAAGCAGCTCCAGAAGCAACTAATATCATTATCAAGGCTATTCAAGACATGAGTATTGAAGATGCTAACAATATTCTTCAAGGTTCTGACGATGCCGCCACACAATACTTTAAGTATAAAACAAACACCCAATTAAGCGAACTCTTTCATCCAGTAGTCACCGATTCACTTAATCAAGTAGGCACTACAAAATATTACAATGACCTAGCAGGTCAAGTAGCCGATATACCACTTGTTGGAGAAACAATTAATCTTGATTTACCTAGCTACGTCACAGAACAGGCACTCAATGGTTTATTTGCTATGATAGCCATCGAAGAAAAGAAAATTCGTGATAATCCAGCAGCAAGAACCACTGAGTTATTAAAACAAGTTTTTGGTCAATAAATTCTAGCGAGAAAATATTATGGCATCAGTTGAAGCACATAAAATTAACCTTTGTAGCCAAGGGTTAGCACTTAAAGCACTATTTACCGGCTATTTAGTTGTCGTCGCCGTTGGTTATATGATGGCAATAGTACAAATTCAGTTCACTCATGGTCTTGCCGATGGTGAAATGGGGTTGTCAGTTGATGATATTGTGTATAGCTACTATGGGAAACGCTCAGGTTCTGTCATTGAAGCCAAACTAAATGGTTCGATGCAATTGATGGCGCCCGAAGAAGATAGATTAAAAATCATCAACTGGGTACACAAAGGTGCTGATGAACAAACTTTTTATGACACCGGCATTCGTAAAATTATGGATACCAACTGTATTATGTGTCACAACGCAGACTCTGGACTTCCAATTCCAGACTTTACCAAATTTGAGAATGTAGTTGAACGTGCTAAAACAGATACGGGGGCCAGCTTCTCATCACTCGCTCGCGTATCGCATATTCATCTATTTGGTATCTCATTCATCTTTATGTTTGTTGGGCTTATCTTCAGCCTAGCCGCTGGCGTTCCTAAATACCTCAAAGCTAGCGTTATCGTGATGCCTTACATATTCTTACTACTCGATATCTCATCATGGTGGCTAACTAAACTTAACCCTAACTTTGCATGGCTGGTGATTATCGGCGGTGGCATGATGGGCTTATCCTTTGCCTTTATGTGGGTCGTATCTATGTATGAAATGTGGATCATGCCTCGCTTACATAGTGATAATCGTGATGCATTATTAGATGAATGATTAATATTTACCACCTTGTATTATTCAAGTTACTAGAAAGTTAAATCCGTAGATATTAACAGTCAATTTAGGTACTGAAGACATGAAAAGAAAAATGATTCCCATATTTGCTATAGCAATACTATTGCCCCTTCACGCCAGTGGAAAAGAGAACGGTCATGATCTGCGTGGAGCAGTATCGGATGACGTTGTATCAGAACAAAGAGTTATGCTTTCAACCAATACAAAAGACAAAGGATTTGGCCCTCAATCTCCCCGTGACATTGATACAATTATGGGCTCTAACCCACGTATTTTTAATGCAGCACCTCCATCTAATGAAATGAATCTATGTAATATCCATTTCCATAAAAATGCTGAACATAAAGGTGGCGAGTTTACTAAATATGCTGGTAATGGCGATGGACACGGATTCCAAAGTGGTTACAAATACTCTGGCAATCTGACTGCTTTAGAGCTCAAATCAGCAGATCATGATATTTGTCCTAGTAAACACGGTGCTTTAAGTGCTGGTGATACTATTGAGGTGCACTACGTACACTCAACGGCTCAAATTAATCCAGGTCCTACATTGGGCTCATGTCTAAATGATGCAATCAAAAATCCCCAGTTACGCGTAGAAACACAGGTCTACGTTTTAGTTAATGACTATTCTGCTCTTGATTTTGGCAAGTTAACCCAACACTCTCAAATGAATCATCTGCATCAAGCTCTGAATATACCAAACAACACTGGTAATCCTATTCAGTATGCAGGTTCAACTACCGGCCCTAGTTACAATGAAAGTGGCTCTCCATTTCAAGTTACGTGGAATGTACGACCTAATATTGCAAAAGTGAGTATCGAAAGCGTTGGTACATGGTGTAAAGGTAATACCTTCAATGAAGACCATGCACATGGCGTTAGAAACCTCATTACCAACCCAGCTCTGCTTTCAAGTAAATAAAGTCGTTTTCATATCTAAACGGCTAGCATCACAATGAAAACAGTTTCACTCTTTGTCGATGTACAAAATGTTTACTATACGACTAGACAGGCTTATCGCTGTCATTTTGATTACAATAAGTTATGGGCAGAAGCGACCAAAGATCGGCGAGTAGTACAAGCTATCGCCTACACCACAGAGCGTGGCGATGAAAAACAACGCCAGTTTCAAAATATATTGAGAGCAATTGGGTTTGAGGTAAAGTTAAAACCCTTTATCCAACGAGCAGATGGTTCTGCAAAAGGCGATTGGGATGTAGGGATCGCGCTTGATGCGATTGAATATGCTCAAGACTCAGATATCGTTGTCTTAGTTTCAGGTGATGGTGACTTTGATTTATTAGCCACTAAAATGCGAGAAAGACATCAAGTAACGGTTGAAGTCTATGGCGTACCTCAACTTACAGCAAAATCACTAATTGATGCTGCATCACGCTTTATTCCTATTGATAATCATCTACTGCTTACTCCACCAACACGTTAATTACTGAGCGCTACTTCCTTATGGCTATTAATTCCACTATTGTTAAAGTTTCACTCAATATTACAGATATGGATCGGCAATATTACCAAAGCCATTATTTAACCCTCGCCAAACACCCATCAGAAAATGATTATCGCTTCATGATTCGGCTAATCGCCTTTATGCTCAATGCAGATGAACAGCTGAGTTTTACTAAAGGAATGAATAGTGATGATGAAGCTGAACTATGGCAAAAATCACTCACGGGTGAAATTGATCTTTGGATTGACTTCGGTCAGCTTGATGAAAAAAGAGTGCGTAAGGCATGTGGTAGAGCCAAAAAAGTCATTATTTACACCTATCATCAAGGCAAAGCTAAAGAATGGCTGCATAAAAATAAAGACAAATTTCAACGTTTCAATAACCTAACTATTTGCCACATTGAGGCTGAGGGAATTGATGCAATGATGAAGCGTTCGATGCAGTTACAATGCACTATTCAAGATGGTGAAATTTATTTAAATGACGATGATTCAAGTCTGACAGTTACATTGGAAAATAGTTAACTATCTACCTTGTTAAAATAGTCTTTTGTTAGCTTAAATACCACTGGGCTAAGCAATAACAAAGCGATTAAATTAGGCAATGCCATTAAGGCGTTTAACGTATCAGCCACTAGCCAAATAAAAGATAAATTAGCCACGGCACCTAGTGGTACGGCTAACACCCATAAGATACGAAATGGCATGATTGAACGTGTGCCGAATAGATATTCCACACATTTCTCACCATAAATGCTCCAGCCTAAAATTGTGGTAAAAGCAAATACACATAGTCCTATTGACACTATCACACCACCCAGACCGGGTAATACCGATTCAAATGCCAATGATGATAAGCTAGCACCTGTTTCTCCGCTAGTCCATGCGCCTGAGACGATAATCACTAAGCCGGTAATTGAACAGACAATAATGGTATCAATAAAAGTGCCGATCATGGCAACTGTGCCTTGTTTTACAGGGCTATTTATTTTCGCCGCTGCATGAGCAATAGGCGCACTGCCTAATCCTGCTTCATTGGAGAATATACCTCTAGCCACACCAAAGCGAATAGCCGCCCATACAGCTGCGCCTGCAAAGCCGCCTGTGGCAGCAACCGGAGTGAAAGCATGAGTAAATATTAGTTCAAATGCAGCGGGTAATAATGAAGCATGCATCGCTAAAATAACAATACCTGCTAAGACATAACTCACCGCCATAAAAGGCACTAACTTTCCAGCCACAACCGCAATTCGCTTGATGCCACCAATCAATACTAATGCCACCAAGACCGCCATTACTAATCCTGTTACTAAAGGTGAAACACCTAAATTAGACGATAGAACATCAGCCACTGAATTAGCTTGAATCGTATTGCCGATACCGAAACCTGCCAAAGCACCGAATATCGCAAACATTGTTGCCAGCCATGCAAATCGTTTGCTTAAGCCATTTTTAATGTAATACATCGGGCCGCCGACTTTATTACCATTGGCATCTGTTTCACGAAAATATACAGCTAATACTGCTTCGGCATACTTAGTTGCCATACCAACTAAGGCAGTCATCCACATCCAAAATAATGCACCTGGGCCGCCTAGAAATATCGCAGTAGCTACGCCAGCAATATTACCTGTACCAATCGTAGCTGCCAATGAAGTCATCAAGGCATTGAACGGTGATATATCGCCCTCAGCTTTTTGCTTGTCACTGTTTCGACCATTCCACAGCATTTTAAAGCCATAGCCTAATTTTGCCAGAGGCATTCCTTTTAGGCCAATCATTAACACAAGCCCTGTGCCTAAGATCAGTATCAGCATTAATGGACCCCAAACGATACCGTTAAGCTGTTTAATTAAATTAGTAATGAGTTCCATTTTTTGATTTACCCTAAATTTTCAACTCTAAAGAAAAGTCCAAATTATCATTATAATCTTAAATAACACCGCTACTCTTTGGGTTATCGTTTAGCATTTGTTGATAGAACTCATTAAACTCCAATCCCCACTCGGCTTCAAGTTTGGGCAATCGTAAATTAATTTCTTTTTCTGAATATTGCGGCTTATTGTTAAATGCCATAATTACCGTATTTTGATAGTTTGGCATTGATAAACACACTGTTTGTCGATCAAATACTAAGCGAATTTCACGCAAATAACCTACAAATCCTTTCGCTTCATCGACCAGTATATTAAATGAAATATAACCGTTTTCAGTTAACAAAGAACGACATCTTTGTAAAAAGTCAGGTTCCATCAGCCATGCTGGTATTTTCTGATTAATCGCCATATCAACTACAATTATGTCATAGCGATGTGGGCAGTCTTTTACATATTTAACAATATCATCCGTGACTAACGTCCAATTATCTGTATCCGGAAAATCAAAATACTCTTTGGCGACACTCGCAACCTGTTCTGATATTTCTACGGCATCACCAACCATATTAGGAAACTGATGTGATAAATATCGAGCAGTTACTCCACCTCCAGTTCCTGCTAATAATATTCGCTGTGGCAGCCCAACAAATATAGTTCCAGCTAACATCGCCCTATTAAGCACTAAAGGTAAGACTTCAGGTTTGCTTAACGACATCTCAGATTGAATCAAACCATCATCAAAATCTAACCAGCGACGATCTCCTTGCTGCCACACTCGTATTGTTTCATCATCACTTTGTTGATTAACAATAAGCTGCGGTTCGGAGTTCATTAGCCTTCTTTTTTAGCCTCAAGTGCATCCCAACGTGCATACATCGCTTCTAGCTCTGATGTTAGGTCTGTTAATTTATCTTGAATTTCAGTTTGTTTATCGGCTGATTGCTGATAAAACTCCGGTGCACTTATTTTTTTATGTAACTCTGCTTGTTTAAGTTCAGATTGTTCGATTTCTTTTGGTAACACTTCTAAATCAAGCTGTTCTTGGTACGTTAGTGATGATTTTTTACTTACTTTTTTTACCACCAGTTTATCTTTTGATTTAGTCGGTGCTGCGGCTCGTTTATCCAATGCTCGCTGATGCATCCAGTCATCATAACCACCAACATATTCACGCACTTCACCATCATCATCAAATACAATCGTACTGGTTGCCACATTATTGATAAAAGAACGATCATGGCTCACTAATAACAATGTCCCTTTGTAATTGATCAATAACTCTTCTAATAAATCTAATGTTTCAGCATCCAAATCATTGGTCGGCTCATCCATCACTAATAAATTGGCTGGTTGGGTAAATAATTTTGCCAATAAAAGACGATTACGTTCACCACCTGATAATGATTTAATCGGTGTTCTGGCACGTTCCGGTGTAAATAAGAAGTCTTGTAAATAGCCCATCACATGTTTTTCAACGCCATTTATCTCTACAAAGTCACGACCTTGGCCAACATTGTCCACCACACTCACTTCTTCATCTAACTGACTACGAAGCTGATCGAAATAAGCCACTTCGATCTTTGTACCTAGTTTTACATTACCAAACTCTGGTTGGTTTCGACCTAATAACATAGCTAATAATGTTGTTTTCCCACAACCATTCGGGCCAATTAAACCAATTTTATCGCCACGCTGAATCACGGTACTAAAGTCTTTAAATAATGTGCGACCATCATAGCTTTGACCAACATTATCAGCCTCGACTACCAACTTACCGCTACGATCAGCATCTTGCAATTGCATCTTAACTTTACCCACCACATCGCGTCTGGCTCCACGCTCACTTCGTAACTTTTCTAAGGCGCGTACTCGACCTTCATTACGTGTTCGACGTGCCTTCACACCCTGTCTTATCCACACTTCTTCTTGTGCTAGTTTTTTGTCGAATAAGGCATTTTGACTTGCTTCTTCATCCAACATCGCTTCACGACGTACTAAGAAATTGGCATAATCACCTGGGAAGCTTACTAACTTACCCCGATCAATTTGAATGATACGTGTGGCTAATGATTGCAAGAACATCCGATCATGAGTGATAAATAACAAAGTACCACCATAACTTTTTAAGAACTCTTCCAACCAAGTTATTGATGCAATATCTAAATGGTTAGTCGGCTCATCGAGTAATAACACATCAGGTTCTTTCACCAAGGCTTGCGCTAATAAAACACGACGTTTCATTCCACCCGACAACCCTGCAAAGTCCATATCCGCATCTAGCGACAAACGTGAAATTACAGCTTCGACTTTTTGTTCCATCGACCAGCCATCGACAGCTTCTAATTCATGCTGGGCTTTTTCTAATGCGGCTAAGACTTTGTCAGAACTATCTGTTTCTAATTGGTGGATCACATGATGATAGTTAATTAATAATGGAGCAATATCACCCAAGCCTTGAGCGACCACATCGAATACTGAACCCTCAGTACCATCTGGCACTTCTTGCTCTAAGCGAGCAATATTTAAGCCTTGGCCAATAACGTCACCCGAGTCTTGTTTTATTTCACCGGCAATCACTTTCATCAACGTTGATTTACCAGCACCGTTACGGCCAACAAGACAAACACGTTCACCTCGATTAAGTTGAAATTCAACCTTATCTAATAAATTAGGGCCGCCAAAACTGACTGTAAGTTGTTTTAATGATAATAATGCCATGTTAAATCTATACTCGTGATACGTTAATTAATGTTCCGTCATTCTCGCCTCAGCGGGAATCTATTTAGCTATATTTTACCCTTCTGCTTCTTGCAATGCTTCACTAGCTTCAAACCAGTCCATTTCAAGTTGCTCTAATTCTGATTTCAAATTGCCTTGTTCAAGTAATAAGGCTTTTAATTTTGCTTTAGCACTGTCTTCGTACAAACTGCTATCAGCTAACTGCTGCTCGACTTTATCCAGTGCTGTTTGTACTTTTTCCATTTTCTGTTCAGACTTTTTCACCACATTACGCAACGGTTGTAGCTTTTGTCTTGCTTCTGCCGCTGCGCGTCGGTCATCTTTCTTTTTATTACTACTGCTAGCGCCAGGTTCATTCGTTGTTTTAACGGGCTTATCTTTATTTAATAGCCACTGACGATAATCATCTAAATCACCATCAAATACCTTTGCCTCACCACCTGCTACCAGCCATAACTCATCGGCAACAGTACGCAATAAATGTCGATCATGTGACACAACAATCAATGCACCTTCAAATTCTTGCAATGCCATTGTTAATGCAAGTCGCATTTCTAAATCAAGATGATTAGTCGGCTCATCAAGCAATAATACCGCTGGTTTTTGATACACTAATAAGGCTAAAACTAACCGTGCTTTTTCACCACCTGAAAAAGGACCAACCGGCGATAAAGCATCATCACCATGAAAACCAAAGCCACCAATAAAGTTACGTAAATCTGTTTCTGTTGCGAGTCGGTCTAAATGTTGTAGGTGTTGTAATGGCGTTTCATCCATTGTTAATTGCTC